>JADGPA010000011.1 GCA_017882685.1 Propionibacteriaceae bacterium
GGCGAACGTATGCGCGAAGCCGGAGATCGCTTGAACCCGGAGCACGTCCAGCCGCCACTTGTGCGTCATCAGCGCGGGATAGACGATGAGCCACAGCACGAGCAGCCCGAGCAGAGGCAGCAGATTCTCCGGCCGAACGTACTGCGGGAAGATCCACACCATCAGCAGCAGCGGCAGGGGCGCAAAGAAGACGTTCATGGCCGTCGTGAAGTAGTGCAGGAAACCGACCAGTACGCAGCTCGCTGCCGGATGCTGAGATCGAGGTCCGCGTGGAACGCGCGCGTTCTCATCAGCTGCAGGGATCCGGCGCACCACCGGTATTGCTGGCTGATGAACGGGTCGAGATCCGCCGGGCACAGCCCTTGCGTCAGGTTGAGCGGAAGGAATGACGTGCGGTAACCGTGGGCCATCATCTCGACCCCGGTGAACATGTCTTCGCTGTGCTCTATCTGAGGGAAACCGCCCGAGGCTTGCAACGCCGAGCGACGGTAGAGAGCTGACGTGCCGCAGCAGACGGCTGCCGACACGGCGTCGCGCGATGGCTGGATGAATCGGTAGAAGGTCTCCTGCGTCGCGCTCGCGCACCGCTCCAGCCACCCCAGGCCGGGCAATCCCGTCGGGTAGTACTGAGGCGTCTGAACGATGCCGATGTGCGGGTCGGACACCATGTGCGGGACGACTTCGGTGAGGACATCGGGTCGCGGCACGAAATCGGCGTCCAGCAGCAGGATGTGTTCTCCGGCAGTCCGCTCGAAGGCGTACTGAAGATTCCCGGCCTTCTTGAACTCGTGCGTCGGGCGGGCGAGATACGTGAAGCCGAATTCGCCGGCCGCCTGCGCCACCCGCTCATCACCCGCGTCGTCCAGAACGAACACGGCCAGCTCGCCGGTGTATTCGATGCGGCTCACGTGGCGGAAGGTGTTGAGCAGGATCCTCAGTGGCTCGCCGCGGGTCGGGATGAACACGTCGATCGCTGGAAGTTGGGCGGGCGCCGACAGCTCGATGAGGGCCGCGTGGTCGAGGAGTGTGAACCGGCGCCGGAACGTGCTGGTCCAGACACCCAAGAGGGTCTCGATGCCGTACACGGAGAGCGGTAGCAGGAACAGCAGCGTCCAGTAGGTCATGCGCGACAGCCCGTAGAGGCTGATGGCGATGCCGACGAAGGAGATGAGGTGCGCCAACCAGAGCCAGCGATGCTGCCGGCCCTTGATGTATGCGTACTTCTCCTCGTCTGTGGGTGGTGTCAGATCGGCAGGGACGCGGCTGCGGCGCAGAGCGATGTCAGTCATGCGGCCCCACCGCGACCAGGCACATGGCTGACGGGGCGCGCATCGCCACGCGGTGAGGAACGGGTAAATCGGGGCGGGGCATCACTTAACGTCACTGGCATGCTGGGCAACACCCGTCGAAGCTAACAGCGCGTCACGTGGCCGGGGCAGGAATGCCTAAGTGTCCATAAAACAGCTATCCCGAATCAGCCCAGAAGCGGTCACGCGGTGACGCCGCCATCGACGGCAACGATCGAACCCGTCATGTAACGCATCTCGTCGGACGCGATGAACGCGACAGCCGCGGCGACGTCCTCAGGTTCCCCGAGACCCAGCGGGCTGCGCGGCGCGCCGGCAGACATCCGCGTCCGGGATGGTGGGGAGTCAGCGGCCGGCTGCGCCATCGCGGTGCGGGTGGCACCCGGAAGCACCGCGTTGACCCGCACTCCCTGATCCGCGAACTCCAGCGCCAGGGCCTTGGTCAGCAGATGCACCCCGGCCTTCGATGCGCAGTACGCGGCCCGGTAGCTACGGCCGTTGACGCCGAGCCGCGATCCGGTGTTGACGATGTTCCCGCCGGTGCGCTTCAGCGCCGGCATCAACGCCTGGCAGACGAGGAACGTGCCCGTCAGGTTGACACCGATCACGCGCTGCCATTCCGCGAAGGAGAGCTCCTCCAGCGGGCTGGCCGACACCACGCCTGCGACGTTGCACACGACGTGCGGATCACCGAAGTCGGCCAGCAGGGCTTGGGTCGCTGCCGTCACCCGCTCGGGGTCACTGACGTCGCACGCGTACGCCCGAGCGGTGCCGCCGCTCGCCCGTATCTGCACGCACGTCTGCTCGGCGCCGGCCTCGTCCACATCCACGCAGGCCACCCGGGCACCTTCCGACGCCAGCCGGATCGCCGTGGCGCGACCGATGCCTGACGCCGCCCCGGTGACGACGGCCGTCCTGTCCTCGAAGCGCCGCATCCATCTCCCCTTACCGAGATCCATCAACCAACCGAACGCGCGATAACGATCTGGTCGCGGCGCCTCACCCGGGACTGCCCTTGCCGAGTCGTATGTTGTATAAAACTTTCGAGGGCTGTGACCCGGGTCACGTCGCACCGGATCCAAGTCTGCCCTGCCATAGGGCAGCAGCGTCGCCATCGTCACCAGGGAGAGTCCGTTGCCAAGCTTCACGCGTCAGCGCTCGCGAGGAATCACACTTACCTCCACCCTGGTGGTGGCCGGGCTGGTCGCCGTCGGCTGCGGCCGGTCCAGCTCCTCCTCGCCGGGCGGCGGTACGACCAGCGCGGCAACGTCCGCCTCGGCCTCCGCCACATCCTCAGGGACCGCGATCGGCAAGGGCGACTTCGGCTCGGAGAAGAAGGTGTGCGCGTCGGGTCCGGCCACGGGCGCGTCGGGTCGCGGCATCGTCGGCAAGACGATCCATCTTGGCGTCCTGGGCGACCCGGGCGCGGCTGCTGCACCGGGCCTGGAACAGGAATTCTTCGACGCGGCTGATGCATTCGCCAAGTGGTGCAACGCTGCCGGTGGGATCAACGGCTACCAGCTCGTCGTCGACAAGCTCGATGCCAAGCTCTTCAACGGGGCGCAGGAAGTCATCCAGGCCTGCCAGAGGGACTTCATGCTCGTCGGCGGCGGCAACGCCCTTGACGCCTCCGACGTCAAGCCGCGCCTGGCCTGCAACCTCGGCCAGGTCCCGGCCTACACCGTCTCCCCCGAAGCCAGCGCTGCCGGCCTTCAGGTCTCCCCCGCCGCCAGCTTCCCGACCAAGTACCCGGTCGGCGTCCTGCGCCTGCTCGCGCTTGCCTTCCCCGACACCCAGAAGGCGCTCGGCATCGCCGGGAGCAACCTCGCCTCGCTGACCCCGCAGGGACTGCGCGCCCAGCAGGCCTACGAGGAGCTCGGCTACCGGGTCACCACGGTGCAGCCGCGTCCGGCGCTGGTGGACAACTACCGGCCATGGATCGAGCAGATGAAGCAGAGCGGGGCCAAGGCGGACTTCGAGATCACCGCCCAGGACCCGACGCCCATCTTCAACGCCATGAACGACACCGGCTTCAAGCCGGAGTGGACGCTCTTCGCGCAGACCTTCTACTCCTCGAAGTCGGTGCAGGCCGCGAAGTCGGTTCCCTACCTGCCCAACAGTTACGTGTACTTCGCGAACCTCCCCTGGGAGCTGGCAGACCAGTTCCCGGTCGTGGCGCAGGCCAAGTCGATCATGGAGGCGTCCAAGCCCGGCGCGAACCTCGACGCATTCACCGCGGGCGCCTTCAACAGCTGGGTGCTCTGGGCCGAGTCGGCAACGGCGTGCGGCAGCACCCTGACCCAGGCCTGCATCCTGCAGAAGGCGGCGCAGCACCCAGCCTGGACCGCTGGTGGGCTTTACGCGCCGGTCAACACAGACCCCAAGGTGCAGGTGCCGACCAACTGCGTGGTCATCATGCGGCTCACGAAGAACGACGGTTTCGTCTACGACAAGAAGGTCACCAACCCCAACAACGGTGTCTACAACTGCGGCCCGCAGAACATCGTCACGGTGAAGAGCTTCCAGACCGGCAGCTGACCGACCCGGCGACTGGCCGGCGCCCGCACGGGCGCCGGCCAGTTCCCGTTCAATCCTCGAAGACCTTCAGCTCGGGGAAAGCGTCCAGGGTGAAGGGATTTTTCAACCCGAGCGTCAGCGCCGCCGGCGCGGCAGCATCGAGCGAGTCGAGATCCCAGCCGCCGGACTGATGAATGACGCGTTCGGGCTCGGGCTCGGAGAGCAGCCCCACGTCGTCCCCGGAGACGTGAAAGGTCCGACCATTGACGTTTGCCGTCGCGTCGCTGCACAGCCACGCGACGAACGGTGCGATCTTGCTGGGCGGGAACTGGGCGGGATCAAAGTTCGGCTGCCCTTCGACGCCGGGTTCCGGACCCATGGTCAGGCCCATGACCCGCATCCAGGGACCGGTGTTCTGCGCGTACTCCGCCGTCGAGACCCCGGTGGCGAATGGTCGGATGGCGTTGCATCGCACCCCGAACCGGCCGAGTTCCTTGGCGACGGTTCGGGTCAGCCCGACGACGCCCTCCTTGGCCGTCGCGTAGGCAATCATCGCGGGGTGGCCGAATCCTGAGCCGGAGCTGGTGTTCACGATGACACCCGAGCCCTGCCGGCACATGTGCGTGGCAACCGCCCGGATCATCGCGAAGTAGCCCTTGAGGTTCACCCCGACGGTGCGGTCCCACTGCTTCTCGGTGAATTTCCAGAGGTCGTTGGTCGCGCCGGCGGTCGCGTTGTTGACGAGGATGTCGATGCGCCCGTAGGTCTCCAGCGTCGCTGCGACGATGTCATCGGCGCCCTCCCAGGTCGCCGAATCCGTGTTAGCGGTGGCCGCCCCGCCGGCCGCTTCGATCTCGGCCACCACAGACGCGGCGTCGGCGCCGGTACGCAGGCCGGTGTCGTTGACGACGACCTTGGCTCCTTCACGGGCCAGCAGCAGCGCATGCTCCCGCCCGATCCCGCCACCGGCCCCGGTCACGATGGCCACCTTGCCGTCGAATCGACTCACGTCCGGTCCTCACGTCGTCCGCACACAATGGTCGCTGCCGACGATAGGACAGGGCTTTCGGCTCCCTGCCCCCAGGGCGGCAGGTTCGAGCCGTCGGCGGCACATGACCACGGAGGTCATCGACCACCGGCCAGAGGCCTCGCAGCATGGGTGCCACCGAACCGCTGATCCCACTGATCTGACAAGGAGAACCCCATGACTGCTTACGCCATCGCCCAGCTGCGCCAGGTCGACCAGAACGCGGAGATCGCCGAGTACCTGCTGCGCATCGACGAGACGCTCGCGCCCTACGGCGGGGAGTTCCTGGTTCATGGAACGACGCCCGAGGTCATCGACGGCGAGTTCCCCGGCTTCGTGGTCGTCATCGGATTCCCGGACGTGGCGAGTGCCTACGACTGGTACCACTCGCCGGCCTACCAGGCGATCCTGCCGCTGCGCCTGCGCAACAGCGAGGGCGGCGCCGTGATCGTCGAGGGGGTTCCCGACGGCTATCTGGCCTCGTCGTACCTGGCCAAGCTGGCCGGGTAGGAAGCGGCAGGCTCCGGGAGGGGCCGGGGCGGGCGAAAGGCCAGGAACGCCCCCGCCGAGGCGACGAGCATGAGGACGCCGGCGACGAGCAGGGCGGCCCGCATGCCGGGCACGAAGGAGTCGACGGCCAGCCGGAAGGCGTTGCCTCCCAGGCTCTTCTGGACCGTTGCGGCCTCTCCCCCGGCGACCTGTTGGACCAACCGGTGCGCGCCACCGCGGCTGCCCGCCGGCAGCAAAGGGATCCGCGAATCCCAGGCACGCGAGACGAC
>JADGPA010000095.1 GCA_017882685.1 Propionibacteriaceae bacterium
ATGTACTCCACCGACAACGGTCCACACATGAACTCCTGGCCCGACGCCGGGATGACCCCGTTCCGCAACGAGAAGAACTCCAACTGGGAGGGCGCCTACCGGGTCCCGGCCCTGCTGCGCTGGCCCGGGCGCATCCAGGCCGGCACGGTGCTCACCGGAATCGTCAGCCACAACGACTGGTTCGTCACGCTGTGCTCGGCAGCGGGTGTGCCCGACATCGCCGAGAAGCTGCGCGCTGGAACGGATCTGGGCGGCACTACCTACAAGGTGCATCTCGACGGGCACGATCAGTTGGCCTATCTCACCGGGGAGACGGATGAGAGTCCGCGCCAGCACTTCTTCTACGTCTCCGACGACGGTGACCTGACCGCGCTGCGCTACGACAACTGGAAGTTCGTGTTCCTCGAGCAGCGCTGCGTGGGCACGATGCGGATCTGGGCCGAGCCCTACACCGAGCTGCGGGTGCCGTTGATCTTCAACCTGCGCACCGACCCCTATGAGCGGGCCGAGATCACCTCGAACACCTACTACGACTGGCTGCTCTCGCACGTCTACCTGCTCGTCCCGGCCCAGGCCTACGTCGGCCAGATGCTGCAGACCTTCGCCGAGTTCCCGCAACGGCAGAAGTCGGCCAGCTTCAGCCTCGAGCAGGTGATGGCCAAGCTGCAGGAGGGCGGCGGCCACAGCAACTGAGCCGTCGACGTGCTGGCGGCCCACCGGGCTGGGTGACGACAACCGGCGCCCCGGCCTCCAATACTGCAATGACCGTATGAGAGCCCGGGGTGCGTGCGATCACGTTGCGGCACATCTCGACCCACCGCTGAGGCTGACCAGTCACCACGTACCCAAGGCCGATCGTGGATTCGAACTCGGGGGCGACCGGGTCGTAGCGTCCGCTGTCGATGGCTGCCCGTCCGGCCTCGACATAGCGGAGGAAGTCCTTGATCCGTCCGGTCGTATGGCACTGGGCGGCCATCATGTAGAGCTGTGCGAGCCGCTGGTGGTGGCTGGCCTGCGCGGGTGCGATGAGTTCCTCGGCCCACGCGATGGGCTCGTACTGGTTGACCCAGCCTCCGAGCAACGCCGCGTAGACGGCGATGGTGGCGGCGGTGTCTAAGTCGCTGTGGTCGGCGGCCCAGCGGAACGCGGCGCGTAGGTTGGCCAGCTCGACGTCGAACCATGTGTAGGCCTCGCGTTGTCGAGGACTGTCCCACACGGCCAGGATGTCGACCTCCCGTCCGGCGAAGTAACGGGCGTGCGTGGCACGGGCCTCATCGGACTCATCTGAAGCAACGAGCTGGTCTCCGGCGAACTGGCGGATGGTTTCCAGCATCGAAAACCTTGTCCGGCCGGATGATCGGTCGGCGACCAGAAGCGACTTGCGGACCAGGGCATCGAGGAGGTCCAGGGTGGCGAGGTCGTCACCGGAACCGGCCACCGCGTGGGCGGCTTGGAGGTCGAACCCACCGGTGAAAACCGAACAGCGGCTCAGCAACGTCTTCTCGGCGTCGTCGAGCAGGTCATAGGACCACTGCACGGCATGGCGCAGGGTGTGGTGATGGTGCGGCCCTCGCCGGGAGCCGACTAGCAGCCGGAACCGCTGATCCAGACGGTCACGCACCTCGATTGGGGTCATCGACGCCATCCGCGAGGCGGCCAGTTCGATCGCCAGGGGTATCCCGTCGAGGCGACGGCAGATCTCCACCACCGCAGCCGCCTCGTCAGCGTTGCCCAGCGAGAAACGCGAGGCCACACTACGGGCGCGGTCGACGAACAGATTGACTGCGGCTGAATCGATGCCCGGGCCGACGTCCAGCGAGGGCACCAGCCACAATTGCTCGTCGGCGACCCCCAATCCTTCCCGGCTGGTGGCCACAATCCTCACCGTCGCCGAGCGGGCGAGAATCGCTTCGACCAGATCTGCCGCCGCGTCGCGCACATGCTCGCAGTTGTCCAACACCAACAGCCGCACCCGGCCCTCCAGCGCGGCGGCCACCGACTCGCTGACAGTCTTGCCCGGCTGCTGGGTGATGCCCAGCACCGCCGCCACCGCATCGGGCACCGCCGCCGGATCAGCGACCGCGGCCAGCTCGAAAAACCAGACACCATCAGGAAACTCATCGACCAGACTGGTCGCGACTTCCAGCGCCAGCCGAGTCTTGCCAACCCCGCCTACCCCGATCAACGTAACGAGCCGATGGGTGCGCAGCGCCGCCTGCACCCCGGCGACCTCGGACTCGCGCCCGATCAAGCTGGTGAGCTGAGGGCGCAGGTTGCCTGGACTGGAATCCAGTGCCCGCAACGGCGGAAAGTCCGCGCGTAGGCCCAGCGCTCGGACCTGAAACGCCCCCACCGGGATTGGCAGGTCGCGCAACCGTCGCGGCCCCAGATCCAGCAGTTCTACTCCGCTGAGCAGCACCGCCGTCGACTCGGCCAGCAGCACCTGACCGCCGTGCCCGGCGGCCATCACCCGCGCGGCGCGATTGAGCACCGCACCGAAATAGTCGACTCCCCGCAGCTCGGCTTCCCCGGTCGCGATCCCCATCCGGACCGGCAACTCCAGCACCCGCTGAGCCGCGACCGCAGCATCAACCGCCGACCTCGGCGATGCGAACGCCGCGCACACCCCGTCACCGGTGTGCTTGAACATGAAGCCCCCGTGCGCCTCGATCGCCGCGCGCAACACGTCGTCATGGGCGGCTAGTGCTGCCCGCATCGCATTCGCGTCGGCCTCCCACCGCTGAGTCGACCCCTCGACATCGGTGAACAAGAACGTGACGACCCCCGAGGGCGAAGCCCCCTGCCGGGCACCGCCGTTCATGTCATCGCCTCGGCCCACTTCATGTGTCCCTCGAAGCCCAGCTCGGTGGCCATGGTCCGGTACTGATCGGCGAAGGCCCGGTAGGCCTCCTCGTCTCCCTGGGCTCGTGCCAGCAGCGCGCGCAGCCGCAGTAGCCAGATTTCACGTATCACTAGCCCGTCGTCGGCTGGCGCCGCCGCCAGGTGTTCGATCGCGGCCTCGGCTTCGGCCACATCACCGTCGGCGTAGCGGTCGAGCAGCGTTTCCACCAGAACACCTGTCGCAGGAACGCCCCACAGCAGCAGTCGTCCGTCGCGGAACAGATGGTCGACGGCGGCGCGCATGAGCGGGATGGCGTCATCGTGGTCTCCACC
>JADGPA010000096.1 GCA_017882685.1 Propionibacteriaceae bacterium
CGACATCGAGATCGTCGACTACGACCCCCACCCGGGCATCAAGGCCCCGATCGCGGTCTAGCCATGCGGATCATCGCCATCGCCATCGTGGGTGCCAACGGCGTTATCGGGGACGGAGAGCGCCAGCCGTTCGAGATCGCGGAGGACTGGGCCCGGTTCAAGAAGGTCACTCACGGCCATCCGCTGATCATGGGCCGGCGCACCCACGACGCCATCGGACGCTGGCTGCCGGGCCGCACCACGATCGTGGTCACCCGGACACCGGAGTCGGTGGAGTTGCCCAGGAGCGGCTCAGCCACCGGACACGCGGTGGCCTCCCTCGACGCAGCTCTCGAGCTGGCCAGCAGCCTCGATGATGACGTGGTCTATGTGGCCGGCGGTGGCAGCATCTATGAGCAGGCATGGCCGAAGGTCACCGACCTCGACCTCACCGAGGTGCACTCCGAAGCCGAGGGCTCGGTGAGCCTCCCGCCGATCGGGGCCGACGAATGGGTCGAGGTGTCCCGGGAGCCGCATGACGGCTTCGACTTCGTCAGCTATCGGCGGCGCTGACCATGTTGCTCCCGGCCAGGGTCGCCCAGGGCGTCCGGCAGGGCTCGATCACCCTCGCCTACCGTCGCTGGGAGCAGCCGCGCGTCCGGGTCGGCGGCACCCAGCTCACCTCGGTCGGCATCGTCGGCTTCGACGAGCTGGACGAGATCACCGATCTCGCCACCATCACCGACACGGATGCGAGGGCTGCCGGTTTCACGGACGCCGACGCCCTGCGTGCATATCTCTCGGCAACGGCCCCTGAGGAGCGTTCGGGAGCGCAGCGACCGAACGCGTCACGAAGGGCCGGCCCGCGCGGCGGCAAGGGTGGCGATCGCATCTTCCGCGTCCGGCTGTCCTGGGTGGGCGAGGATCCCCGCGTCGAGCTGCGCTCGGCCGTGCCGGATGCCACTGAGCTCGCAGCGGTCACCGCCGCTGTCGCGAAACTGGACGCCGGCAAGCACAGCGGCCCCTGGACCCGACAGATTCTGGAATGGATCCGCGACCACCCGGGGGTGATCTCCACTGAGCTGGCGACCCTGCTGGGCAGGGAGGTGGCGCCGATGAAGGCCGACATCCGTCGGCTCAAGGCGCTGGGGCTCACCGAGAGCCTGCGCACCGGTTACCGGCTCTCGCCGCGGGGCGCGGCCTACCTCGAGTCGCTGGGCTGACCGGTGCGCTCGGACGCCTCGATCATGCATCTCGACCTGGATGCGTTCTTCGCCGCAGTGGAGCAGCGGGACAAGCCGTCGCTGCGCGGCAAGCCGGTGATCGTCGGCGGGATCGGGCTGCGGGGCGTGGTCTCGACCGCGTCCTACGAAGCCCGGAAGTTCGGGGTGGGTTCAGCGATGGCGATGAGCGAGGCCCGTCGGCGTTGCCCGCACGCGGCGTTCCTCGGTGGACGGTTCGGGGCCTACCGGGAGGCCAGCGGCATCGTGATGGGCCTGCTGCACGAAGTTTCGCCACTGGTGGAGCCGCTGAGCCTGGATGAGGCGTTCGTCGACCTCGCCGCCGGCGAGCCCCGTCCGCTGGATTCCGGCTCGTTGGTGGAGCTGGCCGAGGATCTACGGGCACGGCTGACCACTGCGACCGGTGGCCTGACCGCGTCCGTGGGGCTCGGCAGCTCCAAGTTCATGGCGAAGGTGGCCAGCGAGTTGGCCAAGCCTGACGGCGTCCGGCTGGTCGAGCCCGGTACCGAGGTGACCACCATCGCCGGACTGCCGGCCCGTGCGATCCCCGGGGTGGGCCCCGCGACGATGGACCGTCTCGCCAAGCTCGGGGTGAGCACCATCGCCGACCTGCAGCAGCTGTCGCAGGCTGAGGTGGTGCGCGAGCTGGGCAAGTCGTCCGGGGAACACCTGTACCGGTTGGCACGGGCCGACGACGACCGTCCGGTGGAGCAGGAGCGCGAGACCAAGTCGATCTCTGTGGAGGACACGTTCGAGCACGACATCAACGACGCAGGGGTGCTGGGACGGATCGCCGAGCGGCACGCCGCCTCGGTGGCCGAGCGCCTCGCCAAGGCAGAGCTGTTCGCGCGCACGGTGACGGTGAAGGTGCGCTGGCCCGATTTCTCTTCGATCAGCCGCTCCCGGACGCTGAACGGCGCCACCGACCGCGCCGAGGTGGTGGCTCAGGTGGCCCGCGCACTGCTCGACGGGCTGGACACCAGCCAGGGGGTGCGCTTGCTCGGCGTCGGGGTTTCGGGGTTGGTGGAGGTTGCGCAGGAGCCGTTGTTCGACCTCGAGGTGAGCGCGCCCGGCCGCGTGGTGGAGGAGGCGGAGGCGCCGCTGACCCGGCGTCCAACCGGCTGGCTGGCGGGCAGCGATGTGGTGCACGAACGGCACGGCGCCGGGTGGGTGTGGGGGTCTGGCCTTGGCCGGGTGACGGTGCGGTTCGAGACGGCGGAGACGGGTCCCGGTCCGGTGCGGACGTTCGCCACCGACGATCCCGAATTGAGTGTTGCACCACAGCCAGCCCTTCCCTGAGGACCTGGGAGCCGAGGTCATCGACCTCCGGGTCGGGAAGCCCGGAAACCGAAGACCTCGGCTCCTGCTGAAGGGATGCACGCGATTGGTGAGGCCCTTGGTGAAGAAGGACACCAATGCATCGGTACAGCGAGGACCAGCTAACTGGCCAGTGGGTGGTGCGGGTAGCTGGACAACCGTCCCTGGAAGGCGAGGATGGCCGGGTTCTGGACCACCCCGTCGCGGACCTCGATCGCCCGGCTGATGGTCGAGTCGGCGTCCCAGGCGTCGGGACCGCCCATGACCACACCGAGGAAGGCCAGGAGGGCTCTGCTGTTCTCCCACGTCGCCGAAGCCCACAGGTGCGAAGGGCTGTGGTCGACCGCGTAGTAGGAGACGCGGTCGCCAACCTCGAAGATGGGGTCGTCGAAGCCGGTGGGGCGGGCCCAGCTGAAGCCCATCTCGTCATCGCAGGAGACATCGACGATCAGGGTGCCAGGCGCCAGTGCCGTCAGGTCAGCCTCGGTGAGGAACGTCATGGGTTCGTTGGGGTTCTGCAAGGAACAGTTCACGATGATGTCGTGCGCGGCGAGGAAGGTACCCAGTGATTCGGGTTCGACGTCGGGGTCGGCCTGTTCGGGATCGATGAGCCTCACGCCGTCGAACTGCACGATCCTGGCCGAATGGATGGGGGCGGCCACCGCTTCGGTGCCGCGGTGCGTCAGGATGTCGACGTCGAGGATGCCGAGGCCGTTCAGCGCAGTGACGGCGCCGCGGGCGGTGGCGCCGAAGCCGATGACCGCCGCCGTCAGACGGCGTCCGTAGTGGCCGGTGGAACCGGTGAGCTGCAGGGCGTGCAGCACCGAGCAGTAGCCGGCGAGCTCGTTGTTCTTGTGGAAGACGTGGAGCGAGAACGATCCGTCGGCGTTCCAGTGGTTCATGGCCTCGAACGCGATCAGGGTCAGGCGGCGGTCGATCGCCAGCTGGGTGAGTTCTGCGTCCTGGACGCAGTGCGGCCAGCCCCAGAACACCTGGTTGGGCCGGAGTTCCGCGATGTCGGCAAGCACCGGCTTGGGCTGCAGCACCACGTCACAGGTCGCAACCAGCTCGTCGTGAGAGCCGAACCCGCCCACGAATTCGGCCAGCTCCGCATCGGTGAAGCCGTGGCTGGCGCCGTAGCCGGTTTCCAGGAAGACCCGCGGGCGCAGATTCGGTGGAATGCGCGACAGGTGCCGTGGATCAAGGGGCAGGCGGTGCTCGTTCTCCTTCCGCGAGTTGGCCATCACGGCGAGAGTGAGCTCGCCGTCTTGCGGTCCTGCTGCCTCGGGCACCATCTGGTCAGGCTAGCGGCGATCACGATTGTTCGCTCCCCGGTCGGTGGCCAGGTGTACGAACAAGGCAGATGGACGGGGCCGGGCCACTAGACTCACCCGGGTTGTCGCCGGAGTGGTGGAATTGGCAGACACGCAGGATTTAGGTTCCTGTGCCTTCGGGCGTGAGGGTTCAAGTCCCTTCTCCGGCACCCAAGTAAATGCCGTCTGACAAGGATAAACAGGCCACTGGGGTTCGCTGAGCTGGTCCGCCGTGCAACATACGTGCAATAGCGTGGAGCAGATCCGGAGCGTGGGAGCGGCCCTGGCGCTCGAAGGTGCCAGGGCCGCTTTGTCGCGTTGAGCGGGATCGGATGGGCCTTCAGGAGGCCCACCAGGTGGAGTTCGGCACGGGCTTGAACAGCTGCTCGAGTGCGTCGGCCGGGATCCGGATGAGCCTCACACCGCTGCGGACGGCGGGGAGCGCGCCGGTCCGGATTCGCCGCCGCAGGGTTCCGACGCTGACGTGGTAGCGCTGGGCCGCCTCCTGCAAGGTGAGGTACTCCACGGGGTGGCTGTAGGTCCTCTGGATGGTCATGGTCGGTTCTCCTCTTCCTGGGTTGGCGGTGGTCAGATGCTGATGCCGCGGTCGCGGCGGTGTTCCCGGCTCGGGGCCTCGTGCGGTGGGCGGCGTGGGCCGGGGCTGGTGGCGGGTGGCCAGCCGCGGGGGTGGTACTGGTGGCGCGCGAGGCGCCAGGTGAGGGCTGCTGCGATGCCGTGGACGGGCAGGGGTCCGTCGTGGAGGGCGGCGTCGAGCATCTGGTTGGCGTCCATGCCCATGCCGGCGTAGCCCTCGAGGTGGAGTGCCAGCCTGGGCAGCTCGGGGTCGTTCGCCAGGTGCGGTGCGAGTTGCTTGAGCTGGGGCCACCACGGGCTGATGTCGGGGATGCCGGACTCGGCGAGCTGGCGGTCGAGGTGGTGTTGCCAGCGGGTAGCGGCGGCGTTGTTGGCGGGTGGCCCGGTGGGTCGGAGGTCGTGTTCGGGAGCGTTCTGTGCGGCTCGCCAGACCCGGAGATCGCGGGCGAGCTCCTTGGGCATCTGCGCGTCGATATCGCTCATCCACGGCGGCAACTGGTCCGGCTGAGCATTGCGCACTTGGTCGGCGAGGTTGGCGACGAGGTTGCCCCGGGCAGTGAGGTAGTCGCCCCAGACCGGGTCTTCGGCGAGTTGGGTCGGGACGCTGGGAAGCCAGGGGAGTGGTCCGGCGGGGAGGTGTCGGGTGGGGTCGATGCGCCAGTCGAGGAGCGCGGCGACGTCGTGGGCGTCATTGATGCTGCCTTGGCTGATGGCGTCACGCAGCACGTCGACGGGGTCGAGGCCGGTGGCGGCGAGTTGGAGCAGGTGGCCCTTGAGAGTGGCCCAGGCGGGTTCGCTGGTGAGGAACAGGACGAGCTGGTCGGCCTTGTCATCTAGCCGAGTGATGGCGTCCGGGCCGAGGTGGTGCTCGGCGGCCAGTCCTAGGGAGTCGTTGTACTTCGCGATGGCGGGGGCGAGCAGCCGTGCTGGGTCGGTGGCTTGGCGTGCGTGGGTGGTGGCGGAGATGGCTTGTTCGTCGTGGCCGAGGATGCGCTCGAGGATTTCGATGGTGCTGTGGTCGGTGAGGCTGTCGTGGTCGATCGGGTGTGGCTGGCCGTCGCCGGCGGTCTGGATGTGGAGGTGGTTGCCGTTCCGGCCGCGGGTGGCCATGGTGTACAGCTGTTGGCGGGTTTCGTTGCCGGTGAGCAGGCCGTGGCAGGTGTCGGCGGTGACGCCTTGGGCGGTGTGGATGGTGGTGGCATAGCCCAGCTCGGTCCATGCCTCCACGTACTCCGCCGGCAGCCGGATCACTCTCTGGGTGCGGACGTGTCGGGCGGTGAGGCTGCCGTCGTCGTGGACGCCTGTGACGTGCCACCGGTCACCGTTCTTGACCCAGTCGCCGCCGCGGCTGCGCAGGGCCCGGTTGTTGTGTCGGGTGATGACCAGGTCACCGACCGATGCCCGGTTGCCGTCGGCCAGCTGGACCTCGCAGCCGGGTGTGGCGCCGTGGAGTCGGAGGTTACGGGCGTGGTGGTTGAGTTGGGCGACGAGGTCACGGGTGGGGGCGAGCATGATCGCATCCAGCCCTGCTCGCTGGTCGGCCGCCCACGCGGCCAGGACCTGGCTGCTGATGCTGGCGGCGTCGGAGGGGTGGAGTCGTTTGGTGTCGGCGTAGAAGGCGAGCGCGGCGGGGCTGCCGTCGCGGAGGGCGAGGGAGGCGGCAGCTTCGGCTGGATCGGTGAACCTGAGGACTTCCTCGAGCATGCAGGCGCCGTGGGCGGCCGCAAGGTCGGTGAGGACACCGCCGGCGGCGATCGCGGTCAGCTGGTGGGTATCCCCGACCAAACGGACACTCCCTCCGAGGCCGGTGACATGGCTGACGACTTGGTCGAGGGTCGGGGTGTCGGCCATGCCGGCCTCGTCGATGATCACCAACGTGCCGGGTCCGATGTGGGCGGTCCAGTCGGGTGCGGTGTCGGGATGGTCGATGGCGTGGACCAGCTTGGCGAGCGTGTCAGTCGGGGCGTCGGCCAGGTTCTGTCCGAGGACGTCGGCTGCGGCGGCGGACGGGGCGAGGCCCATCACGGTGCCACTGCTGCTGGTCCAGGCGTTGCCAAGGACGTTAAGTGCGGTCGTCTTGCCGGTGCCGGCCGGGGCGATGGCGAGCTGGAGGCGGCGTCCGGAGGTGGCGAGGTCACGGACCAGGGCCGCTTGGCCGGGGTTCAGGGTCACTCCATTGGCAACCGACTCGAGCAGCGCGAGGTCGACCAGGGCTGGGTCGATGCGCCGGCCGTCGGTGCGGGCTGCGGTTGCGAGTAGTCGGCGTTCGGCGGTGAGGATGCGGCTGGAGCTGTAGGTGGCCGAGCCGGCGACCTCGTACACGCTGTGCCCGTCCCGGCGCAGCAGCACGTCCGGCTCGTCGATCCCGTCGCCCATCGGGTCGAGCCGCCACGAATGCTCCTCGAGCACGGTGCCGACAAGCCGGTCGATCACCGGATTGACCTGTTCGGGAGGGATGGGTAGCCCGGCGAGCTGCCGCAGCGCTTCGGTACGGACGTGCCAGGACTCCCACGTCGCCCGGCCCGCCTCCAGCTCGCTGACCACCCGTAGCGACGTCTGGTCGAGCCACTCGGTGGTGAGCTCCGGTAGCCGTTGCGGCCCGGGTGTTAGCGTCGCCCGTAGCATCTGTTCGACCCCCCGGGGCCCAAGCAGGGTCTCGGCTTGTTGGTGCCAGGCGGTGCGTTGCTCGGCGAGGGTGCGGGGTTCGTGTTTGGCCTTCCGGGTGGCCAGGTTGGCCTGCTGGGCCAAATGGATCATCTCCACCCCGGTCGGCGGCCGGCCATGATCGGCCCGGAACTTCGCCGCCAACTCCGTCGACATGGCTTCGATGTCCATCCGGCGTGACGACCAGGATCGGCACAATTCGGGGTCGATGCCGGCGATCTCCCACACCGGCCGCTTTCCGTTCCGGCCGGGACGCTGGACCCAACTCACGCCGAGGGTCTCGGTGAGATGGGCGCGCAGGAACGTGTCGTAGGTTTCCGAGGCCGGCACATGGGCTTTGAAGAACATCCGGCCATCCACGGCGTGCCAGCGCCCATCGAGGGTCTGTGCCTTGTTCGCGATCGCCACATGGGTGTGGAGGTCCGGATCGCCGGCACGGGAGTCCCGATGTGTGAAGGACACGGCTATCAGGCCGCGGGCGTCGACCTGGTGCACCCCGTCGGTCCCTTCCCGCGTAAACAGCACTTCCCTCTCCTGGTAGGCGACGGTGTCGCGGACCGCGGCCTGGTGGCAGCGCTCCACCAACGCAGACAGCTGCGGATCGGCTAGCGCCCACAACGCCGACACCGACTTCGGCGGGGAGAAGGATTCGTCGAAGCCGGCCACCGCCACTGCCGCCCGCTTCGACCACCTGGCGATCTCGCCCTGCAACTCGGCGACGTCCCGCGGGTCACGGCCGTAGGTGCGGCGGAACAGGTCCCGACCCACCTCGGTGCGCAGCTGGGCCTTCACGTCGTCCGGCACATTCGCCCGCATCGGCATGCCCGCCGCGGCGTTCCAGGCCCGGCACCGCATGGCGAATTCATTCAGGAACACGTTCGGGGTCGTGTCCCGCAGGTGAAATGGGCGGCCGATCCGGCCCGCCTTCTCCACCTGCGCCGGCGACAGTCCGGCGGCTGCCGCTTCGGTGCGGAGCTGCCCTGCCAGCGGGTGCTCACCGGCGCCGAACAGAAACGCCATCTGCTCAGCCGTCACCGGATCACCCGGGGCAAGGCCCAAGCTCGCCAGTCCCGAACCGACCCAGGATCCGGGAGCCTCACCACGCTCGGAGTAGTACGAGGTCAGCCCGCCCGCAGGCACAGTAGCGTCCTGCACCGCGACCTGCCTGATCAGATAGTCATAGCCAGACCCCGCCGCGAGCTTCTTGATACTCAACACCGGTCACCACCTCCTTCCTTGCGTGCCCTCTCGTCTTCCCTAAGCCCGAGATGCCGTCGATCGGGACGTCCCGGCCCCGGGTTCTTCACGACTTCTCACCCCACTAAGCCGATGGGACCCCTCGCATCCGGACAGCCGGACCCAGATTCGCGAGATTCCTTCAACCCCTAAAGCCCACCGGACCGCCCCATTTCGGACACGCCCTAGGAAATTGCCTTCATCTACCTAGGCCCGCGAGATCGGCGATCTGGACGCGAGAGACCGAGATTGGGCAGGAACGCGTCCGCTCGAACCGCCTGAGCGATACCAATAGTGGTACTATGAAGCGTGGCGTCGGTGGAGAGACTCATGGCGGGGATGCGGGACAACCCGACCTCGGTGAGGTTCGCTGACCTGGACAAGGTGTGCCGGCATTTCTTCGGGGAGCCTCGCCAGAGCGGGGGCTCGCACCGGGTGTACCGGACGCCATGGCCGGGTGATCCCCGGGTGAATATCCAGGACGACCACGGAAAGGCGAAGGCGTACCAGGTCCGGCAGGTGCTGGCGGCCGTCGACAAGCTTCAGGAGCAGAAATGAACGTTGCAGATCACTACACCTACCGGGTGCGCTGGTCGGCCGAGGACGGCGAGTACGTCGCTACCGTGGCCGAACTCCCGTCCCTGTCCTGGCTCGCCGCCGATCGGGTAGAGGCGTTCGCCGGCATCCAGCAGCTCACGGTTGATGTGGTCGCGGACATGCTCAGCGAGGGCGAGACCCCTCCCGAGGCGATCGCTGACCGTACCTACTCGGGCAAGTTCGTGGTCCGCGTCCCCCCAGAACTCCACCGCCAGCTCGTCATCGAGGCCGCCGACCAACACGTGTCGCTCAACCGCCTGATCAGCAGCCGCCTCGGCGCCTGAACCCGAGCTGCCCGGCAACGTTCCCCCGGAAATGCACATTGTGTGTTGCGGTGGGAGGGCGGAACGAGAATCGGGCGGAGGAGACGCGAGACGGGGGTCGAGGAGGTCGAGGGAAGGTGGAGAGACGGATGAGCGGCGGCGTAGCGGGGGAGAGGGACGGAAAGAGCGTCGGGGTAGCGGAGGGCAGAAGGCTGCTGCTTTGCTGAAGTGGACCGCAGGGCGGCAAAGTCGGATGTTCTGGCGGACGTCCGCGAGGGCTGGGAACGTCAAGACTTCACGCCGGAAGCGCTTTGCCTGAACCGCCATCGGAGCCTGGTCAGCGGGAAGGACGAGGTGAACGTCGTGGAGACTGTGCAGTGGCATCGTGGCTGATCGCCGACCGAGCGACGTGGGCCCGGCCCACCGCAGCAGCACCTAGTGTGCCTGTCCAGGCTTCAAGCGCCTTCTCGGTATTGCCCGGTGTCGGCGGGACGCTGCAGGCTGTAGCCCTCGACCTAGCGGAGGTTCGCGGCCGGGTCGCCCAGGGTCGCGTAGTTCATTCTGATCTCGCCGAGATCGACGGTGTGCTCTTCGATCGTATGCGGCACGAAGATGTCGTCGTGGTCCGCAGCCTCCAGCCGTGGGCTCATGCGGCAACCCCCGTGCGGGTGCTCGCCGCGGCCCAGAGCTTCGACGCCGCCGCAGCGTCGAGACCGCCCTTTCCAGCCCTGCGCACCGTCGGGTGCCCCTTGATGCTGCCGAAGCCGTCGGGCCCGACATAGGCGTTGCCCGGAACGTCTTGGGTTGCGGCAAACAGTGTCGGCAGGGCGCCGTGCTCGGCGTCGTTGAGCAGGAACGGGAACCGGTTGATCGCGTTCGACGAGGAGTGCGCGGCCAGGGCCGTCGTCGCGATCCCAGGGTGCGCGAGGATGGAGCGCACCGGTGAGCCGGCCGCGGTGAGCCGGCGCTGCAGCTCGAGCGAG
>JADGPA010000097.1 GCA_017882685.1 Propionibacteriaceae bacterium
GAAGGTCTTCACCGCGGCCTATTGGGACACGGCAGCCCAGTTCGAGGCTGTCTTCAGCCGGTTGTTCCCCGGAGGTGAAGGACGACTGGTTCTCACGGACCCCGACAACATGCTGACCAGTGGGATCGAGATCGAGGCGCGGCCTCCGGGCAAGAAGATCAAGCGGCTCTCGCTGCTGTCCGGTGGCGAGCGTTCACTGGTGGCCGTGGGACTGCTGGTCGCGATCTTCAAGGCGCGGCCCAGCCCGTTCTACATCCTGGACGAGGTCGAGGCTTCACTGGATGACGCCAACTTGGGCCGGTTGATAACCCTGTTCGAGGAGCTGCGTGCCTGCAGCCAGCTGATTGTCATCACCCATCAGAAGCGCACGATGGAGATCGCCGACGCCCTCTACGGCGTCACGATGCGTGGCGACGGTGTCAGCACCGTCATCTCCCAGCGGATCCGCGATCTTCAGAGGACCTGAGGCTCGACCGTTGCCGATCGGTGTGGCTTGTGGGGGTGGCAGCGGCGTGCCGGTTGATCCCGGACAAGGCCGTAGGGCACCATAGAAGCATGTTTGTCCTTGTACTTGGAATGCTTCTGAGCGTCGGCCTGGCCGTGGCCGTCGTGGCCATGGTCGCGGTCCCCGCACGCCGCGAGGGCCGAGACATGCTGACGCCCAAGGGTGAGGACATGGTGAGCCTGGTACGAGAAAAGACCGGCGACGCTTTCGACACCGCCCGCGAGAAGACCGGGGAAGCCTTGGACGCCGCACGCGACAAGGTGGCCGACGTCACCAGGCCCAACGAACACTGAGCCGCCGCGCTCGCCGGGCTCGTCACCCTCGGGTTCTTGGTTGGGTGGGTCTTTGAACGCTCCGATGGGGCGTCGCACACAGGTGAGCAGTCAGGTTCAGCGCCCGACAGCAGTCGGGGCCCCGGCCGGCACACCAGGGCACACCATCGCTGCGGGCGACGCCTCACCCTGGTGCGTGTTTCTCGGCTGCCAGCGCGGCGAAGTGGTCTTTGGGCGAAGATTGCTGAGGCATCAGGATCGTGGTTGTTGTCGTCAACCGTCGCCGAAGCAGGAGGAGCAGTGGGCACAGGGCTGAGCGTCACGGGCCTGCAGGACCTGCGCACCGTGGCCGAAGGCCATGTCGGCAACACCCTGGTTCCCGGCCTGGTAGCCCTGGTCGCCAGGGGCGAGCAGGTGCATGTGGAGGCTTTGGGGACACTGGCGGTCGGCGGGACGCCGGTGGCCCGCGACTCGATCTTCCGCATTGCCTCGACAACCAAGCCGATCACCGCGGCAGCCACCCTCGCCCTGGTTGCCGAAGGCCTGGTCGACCTCGATGAACCGGTCGACAGGCTGCTACCCGAGCTGGCCGAGCGTAAGGTCCTGGTACGGATGGACGGGCCACTGGAGGAGACCACGCCGGCGACCCGCGGGGTCACCGCTCGCGACCTGCTTACCTTCACGTTCGGTTTCGGCATGGTCACCCAGATGTTCGCCTCGCCGACTCCATGGCCGATCGTTGCGGCAGCCGAGGAGCTGCATCTGGGCACGTTCGGACCACCAGAGCCCCAGGTGCAACCCGATTCGGATACCTGGATCGGCAACCTCGGGTCCCTGCCTCTGCTGGCCCAGCCCGGCGAACGCTGGATGTACAACACCGGCGCCCAGGTACTGGGGGGGCTCGCGGCGCGAGCGGCGGGCGAGCCGTTCGGCGACGTGCTCCGGACACGGATCTTCGAACCGCTCGGGATGGCTGACACCGGCTTCTGGACCGCCCAGACCCAACGCCTCGCGACCGCCTACCGGCCCACGCGTGAGGCCCTGGTCGTCTGGGACGAGCCGGACGGCACCTGGAGTCACCCTCCGGCGTTTGCTGACGGCGCGGCAGGCCTGGTCTCCACCGCAGATGACCTGCTCGCGTTCGCCCGCATGCTGCTGCGTGGCGGCGGGCCGGTGCTGTCCGCTGAGGCTGCGCGTGCCATGACCAGCGACCAGCTGACGCCGGCGCAGAAAGCCCACGGCGGCCTCGGGCCCGACTTCTTCAACGCGCGGTCGTGGGCGTTCGGGCAGTCGGTCCTTCACAGCGGTGCCTACGGCTGGGACGGCGGTCTTGGCACGTCATGGCTGGTCGACCCCACCTACGACCTCGTTGTCATCGTGCTGACACAGCGGATGTTCGAGACGGCGCAGACCCCGCCGGTGCACCGCGACATACAGGGCGCCGCATACGCAGCGCTGCGCTGAGATACGGATCTGGGAGAATTCCCAACTGTGACCCAATTCCAGGAAGTCCTTGCTGTCGCGGTAGTCATCGTAGTTGCCGGAGTCGCCCTGCTCGTCGGGCTGCAACGCGGCCGTGGCGGCACGGGAAAGAGCCTTCCGCAGCAGAGACCGCAACCGCGGGCGAGCGGTGGCTTGCCGCCCGACGTCCAGGAGTCTTCGGCAGGTCCCGACGGTCCCGCCAGCGTGGCCACCCTGGAGCCCGACGTCCTGGCGGCGCCTGCCCCCGCACCGTCGATCGAGCGGCCCGAGTCAGCCACCGGCCGCCTGCAACGCCTTCGGGCACGGTTGGCGCGCTCCAACACGGCCTTGGGCAAGGGGTTGCTGTCCCTGTTGTCCGGTGGCGGACTGGACGAGCAGGCCTGGGAGGACGTCGAAGACACACTGCTCGGCTCGGACCTGGGCGTCGAGGCAACCCAGGAGCTGGTCGACTCGTTGCGCACCCGGGTCACCATCGAAGGGGCACCTGACGAGGAGACGGTGCGCGGCTGGCTGCGTGAGGATCTGCTCAGGCTGGTGGATCGTTCGATGGATCGCTCCATCGCCTCATCGCGGGTGGAGGGTCGGCCGGCAGTGGTGATGGTGGTTGGAGTCAACGGGACAGGCAAGACCACTACGGTCGGCAAGCTGGCGCGCGTCCTGGTGGCTCAGGATAAGGACGTCGTGCTGGGTGCCGCTGACACCTTCCGTGCCGCCGCGGCTGACCAGCTGCAGACCTGGGGCGAGCGCGTCGGCGTGCCCACCATCCGATCCGACCGAGACGGCGCAGATCCTGCCTCCGTTGCCTTCGACGCTGTGCGCGCTGCGGTCGAGATGGAGGCCGACGTGGTCCTGATCGACACGGCCGGCCGTCTGCACAACAAGGTCGGACTCATGGACGAGCTCAGCAAGGTCAAACGCGTGGTGGAGAAGCAGAGTCCCATCGATGAGGTCCTGTTGGTGCTCGACGCCACGACCGGACAGAACGGCCTGCGTCAGGCCGAGGTCTTCGGGGAGGTCGTCAACGTCACCGGCATCGTCTTGACCAAGCTGGACGGGACGGCCAAGGGCGGCATCGTGGTGGCCGTTCAGCGCAAGCTCGGCGTCCCGGTCAAGCTGGTCGGTCTGGGCGAGGGCCCCGACGACCTCGCCCCGTTCGACCCTGAGGCCTTCGTCGAGGCTCTCATCTCCTGACGGTGCATGACACGCGGGGCCCCTAAGGTCCTTCCAGGCGGTAGCACGGGGGTCGCCGCGGAAGTCTTGTGACACTGTGAGTCGCCGCGCCGGCCACCGGCCGACCGTGTCCTGCCGACAGCACCTGGGCTGGTCCGGGTTCACTGGTTCCCCGCCGTGCAGCTGGGAGGCGAGCTGGCGGGGACGGGTCAGCTGCGCGGCTCGTGGGGTTGTTGCAGTGCCCAACGGATGACGCTGGTTGCGGCGGACCCCAACGGCAGCGCGATCACCGCCTCGGCCAGCGGCAGGCAAGGTAGGGCCAGCTGTCGGCGAGCCCACCGCGGCAGCAGGGCGACTCCGCCGCCGGCTATCGCGCCGTAGCCCGGTCGGGCCGCCCAGGGCAGCGGCGGGTGAAGGAGCAGGAACCGCGCCGCGTCCCGGGCTGCGGGCGTGCCCGCGAGCTCGGGGCGGTAGGACTCGATTGCGGCGTCGAGCTCGGCAACGGTCGTCGGCGGGTCGATGACGCCGAGTCTGGTTGCCACGACGCACGACTGAGCCACGTACAGGTCTGCCTCGGCGGCGCTGAGGGCGGTGCGGCCAAACCGCTGGTGGGTCGCCAAGAAGCTGTCGGCCTCGGCGATGTGCACCCACTTGAGCAGGTGCGGGTCGCTGGCCGCGTACGGGCGCCCATCTGCAGTCCTGCCTCGCACGCGCTGGTGGATCCCGCGGATCGCCTCGATGAGGGCCTCGGCATCCTCGATCGTGCCGAACGTCGTGGTCGCCAGGAAGGCGCTGGTGCGCTGCAGCCGCCCCCAGGGGTCGCCCTTGTAGCCCGAGTGCCCCGCCACCCCAGCCATGGCCAGCGGGTGCAGCGACTGCAGGAGCAGAGCACGAACGCCGGCCACGAACATGGAGGCGTCGGCGTGCACGCGCCAGATCGGGTCGGCCGGGGTGAACCAACGCTGGCCCGGTTTGTCCCAGATGACCGCGGCCTTGGCAGCGTTGTCCCGCCCGGCAACCCGCTCGCGCAGCGCGATGGCCACGCTGCGGCGTACCCGGTCATGTGGCGGACGGGCGGCCTCGACCAGTCGCGAGGTCTTCAAGCTCATGTATCGATTATGCGGCGGACTCCACGACCTGATTCGGCCACGGTCAACCCCGAGTTACACGATGCTTACCCGGGCCGGCCATTTCTAACACGGCTGTAACAAACCAGGAATGGAGCCGAAACCGAGGGCCGCGATCTTTGCTTCATGACAACCGACAAGGGAGCCTCATGAAATTTATCGATAGCGGTGACACCGCCTGGGTTCTCGCGAGCGCCGCGCTCGTGTTGCTGATGACACCCGGTGTGGCCTTCTTCTACGGCGGCATGGTCAGGGTCAAGAGTGTCCTGAACATGATGATGATGAGCATGGGCGCGATGGCCACGATCGGTGTCGTCTGGTGCCTCTGGGGCTACAGCGAGGCATTCGGGACGTCTTGGCACGGTCTGGTCGGCAACCCGTTCCAGCACTTCGGCCTGAGCAACCTGCTCAGCGGCCAACAGGCGATTTACGGCTTCGTGCCCGCCCAGGCGGCCGTCCCGGCCCATGGTGCCATAGCGGCGGTGGCGGCCGTCCCGGCCCACGGCGGCATACCCGCGATGGC
>JADGPA010000098.1 GCA_017882685.1 Propionibacteriaceae bacterium
CCCGTTCGGCAACCAGCAGGTCGTGGACGGCGCGGTTGTAGAGGTGGGCGTAGTAGTTGTGCATCTTCTGCGGGTCCGAGCCGTCGTGCCAGACGACGTCGGTCACCGGGATCCGCTCCCCGAAGTCGGTCTTGAACGCGTCCACGCCCTGATCGAGGAGCACTTTCAGCTTGGCCTGGAACCAGGTGACCGCTTCAGGGTTGGTGAAGTCGACCAGCCCCATCCCTGCCTGCCAGCGATCCCACTGCCAGATGTCGCCGGCCGTGGTGCGCAGCAGGAACCCCCTGGCCGCGCCTTCGGCGAACAGTGCCGAGCGTTGTGCGATGTACGGGTTGATCCACACCGAGATCCGTAACCCCTTGGCCTTCAGCCGGGACAACATCGCGACCGGGTCCGGGAAGGTGCGGGAGTCCCATTCGAAGTCGCACCACTGGTACTCGCGCATCCAGAAGCAGTCGAAGTGGAAGACAGAGAGCGGCAGGTCCCGCTCGGCCATGCCGTCGATGAAGCTGGAGACGGTCTGCTCGTCGTAACTGGTCGTGAAGGAGGTGGTCAGCCACAGCCCGAAGGACCAGGCCGGGATCCTTGCCGGTCGCCCGGTGAGCGCGGTGTAGCGAGTCAGTACGTCCCTGGGAGTGGGGCCGGCGATGAAGTGGTAGGTGAGGGCTGAGCCTGGGACGGAGAACTGCACCCGGGTGTTCACTTCGGAGCCAACCTCGTAGGAGACCCGTTCCGGATGGTCGGTGAAGACCCCGTAGCCGCGGCTGGTCAGGTAGAACGGGATGTTCTTGTAGGCCTGTTCGCTGGAAGTGCCCCCGTCCTCGTTCCAGATGTCGACGACCTGGCCGTTCTTCGTGAACGCCCCGAACCGCTCCCCCAGGCCGTACACCAGCTCGCCGGGCTCCAACGTCAACTGCTCGTGGACGTACTCCTGGCCGTCGCGGTGCAGCATGGCCGCGACCGACTTCCCCAGCGATGAAGCCAGCGTGCGGCCGCCGGTTACGAAGTCAGCCCGCCAGGCGCCGCGCCGGGGCACCCGCACCTCCAGGTCACCGGACCGCAGCACGCCCGCGTCCGGGGTCAGTTCCACCTCGGGCAGGAAGCCGCTCACGCGGTTCAGGACGAAGGCGGGTCCAGCCTCGCGCTTGCCCGCGTGGTGGACGATCCGGGTGGTGATGATCCCGGGGGCCGGTGCGGAGTAGGTGACCGAGAGCATCGGCCGGTTCAGCACGTCACCGCGGCTCTGGACCCGGGCCGTCGGCAGGTAGGCCGTGAGGGTCCCCGCAGCGGTGTCGATCCGGACGTCGTCGACCTCGACGGCGTAGAGCGGGGTGTACTCGGGTCGGACGGCCCAGTACCCGTCAGTGAACTTCATGGCAGGTTCGATTCAGTCGGTGGTGGCAGGAGGACGGCAGGGTTTGTTGAGTCACTTCACCGAGCCGGCGGTGACGCCACGGGTGAGGGTCCGCTGGAAGATCAGGAAGAAGACCAGGGCCGGGAGAAGCGATACCAGCGCGCCGGCGTTCGTTGTGGGCGCATCCATCATCCGGTCGCCCTGCAGCGAGGCGAGGGCGATCGGGACGGTCTGGGTGTCGTTTGAGGTGAGCATGACGAGCGGGATGAAGAACTCGTTCCAGGTCCAGATGAAGAAGAAGACCATCAGCACCCCCAGCGTCGGACGCAGGATCGGGTAGACCACCGACCACAGGATGCGGAACCTGCCGGCGCCGTCGAGGGCTGCCGCCTCCAGCAGTTCCACGGGGAAGGTGCCCATCACAGAGGACAGGAGGTAGATGCCGAACGCCGACTGGATGACGGTGAAGATGATGATCACCGACCACTGCGAGTTGGACAGGCCGACGGCGTTGGCCATCGTGAACAGCGGGTAGATGATCGCCTCCTGCGGCAGCATGTTGGCGATCAGGAACACCGCGACGATCCACACCCGGCCCTTGATCCGGCCGATCCCGATCGCATATGCGGTGACCAGCGACAACAGCGTGCCGAACACGGCCACCAGGCCGGAGATGAGGATCGAGTTGAACAGCTTCACCGGGAAGTTGGTGCGCGTCCAGAAGTTCACCAACCCGGTGGTGTAGATCTCGGTCGGCAGGCTCAGCGGCCCGTTCTGGGAGTAGTCGGCGGCCGACTTGAAGGCATTCATCGCCATAATCACGAACGGCGCGAGCATCCCCAAGGCGAAGAGCCCCGCCAGCGCGAGGACGAACCAGCGCCCCACGCCGCGGTGCAGCCGTGCGTCCGCCTTGCGGACGGGCACGTCGGCGGATTGCTGGGCGGGCCTGGCGGTGGTGGCGGCGGACATCAGCGTCCCTCCTGTTCGCGGCGTTCGGCCCGGCCCTGGAACCTGAGGATCACGCCGGCGACGACGATGATGACAATGGTGAGGACGGTGGCGATGGCGGCGCCGTAGCCGACCTTGGACTTGTCGAAGAAGTTGAGGAACGAGTAGTAGCTGGGCACCAGCGTCGTGCCCTCGGGTCCCCCACGGGTCAACACGTACACCGGGGCAAAGACCTTCAGCGCCGCCACGGTGCAGGTCAGGGCGACAACGAAAGTCTCCGGCTTGATCTGGGGCAGGGTGATCGCGCGGAGCCTGGCCCACCAGCCGGCGCCGTCGAGCTCGGCGGCTTCATAGAGTTCCGGGTCCACCCGCTGCAGGGCTGCCATGAAGATCACCACCGGGTAGCCGATCTGCACCCAGATCAGCACCAGCATCACGCTCGGCATGGCCAGTTGCGGGCTGCCCAGCCAGTCGGGTGGGTCAGCGACCCCGAGGTTGGTGAGGAGGACGTTCACCGCGCCGTCCTGGGCGTTGAGGATCCAGTTCCACACCACGCCCGCCACTGCCACCGGCAGGATCTGCGGCAGGTAGTAGGTCGCCCGCAGCACGGAGGCGACCTTCGGGCCGAAACGGCGCCCGAGATAGTCGAACAACACTGCCGCCAGCACGAGGCCGACCAGCGCCGGGACGATCACCATCGCAACGACCATCGAGATCGAGTTCCGGAAGGAAGTCCAGAACGCTTCGTCGGCCATCAGGTCGGCGTAGTTGCCCAGGCCGTACCAGCGCATCGGCGCAAGGCCGCCCTTCCACTTGAACAGGCTGTAGTAGATGTTCATAACCAGCGGGTAGCCGATGACCAGAACGAACGCGATGACGCCAGGGATCAGGTAGGGCAGGTAGGGAACCCAGGTCGCCCTTCGCCGCCTCGTCGCGGATAGCTGGGTGGATGCCATGGTGGCCTTCCTCGGACTGGAAGTGCGGGCGGGCCGGTGGGGCGGGGGGGTCGCCCCACCGGGAGGTTCGGGGCGGGCGAGAGAGCGCCCACCCCGACCGGGTCAGCCGTTGAGCAGGTCGTCCTTGCCGGAGGCGTAGGCCTTGCCGAGGCCGTCCAGGGTCGCCGGGACGTCCTTGTTGCCGTTGGCGAGCGCCTGCAGCTGGGCGACGATCACGTCGTAGTAGCCCGGCACCGGCCAGTCGGGGTAGAACGCCAGGCCGTCCTGATCGAGTACCGACTTGAAGTTGGTGGTGAGCTCCTTCACCTTCTCGTCCGTGATCACCGAGGTGTCGCCGGCGACCGGCAGGCCGCCCTTCTCGGCGAGCACGTTCTGCACGTCGGCGCTCAGGGTGATGTCGATGAACTCCTTGGCCAGCTCAGGCGACTTCGCCTTGGTCGGGACGACCCAGATGTTGCCGGAGGAGCCGGGGTGCAGCTTGTTGCCCGGGAAGGTGAACATTCCCCAGTCGGCCTTCATCTCGGTCGCGAGGCGCCCGAACCACCAGGAGCCGGAGACCATCATCGGGTACTTGCCCTTGATGAACGAGACGCCCATGTCCTCGGCCTTGAGCGCGGCCACCTTCTTGTCGATGTAGCCCTTCTTGATCCAGCTGTCCAGCGCGGTGGTGCCGGCCGTGAGCTGAGAACCGTGGAAGTCGACGTCGCTGGCGAACAGCTGGTAGGAGTCGACGAACGAGCGATCAGCGTTGGCGAGGACCAGCTCGTACCACAGCTGGCCGAGAGGGTACTCGGCGCCGGCGGTCGCCAGTGGCGTGACGCCCTTGCCCTTGAAGGTGTCCATGACCGTCTCGAACTCGGCAAGGGTCGTCGGCACCTGCAGGTTGTACTTCTTGAACAGGTCCTTGTTGTAGTAGACCCCGACGAACTCGCCGTAGTTGGGCACGCCGTACCATTCCCCAGAGCCCATCAGGCCCTTCTCGTTGTACTTGGCTGTGGTGGCGAGGGAGCCGGCAAGCTTGCTCTCCCAGCCGTACTTCTTGGCGGCGTCGGTCAGCGGCGAGATCAGGCCCTGCGCGGCGAGCTGGCCGGCCGTTGCGTTGCCCTTGTTGTACTCCATCACGTCGGGCACAGTGTCGCCGGTGAGCACGATCTTGGCGTTCTTCTGGATCTGCTCGAACGTCTGCGCCTCCTCCTTCACCGTCACATCGGGGTGCTTGGTCTTGAAGATCTCGACGGCCTTCGCCCACGCCTGGCCCATCGCCGAGTCGCCACTCTCGTAATCCCAGATGGTCAGGGTCTTGGGCTCGGTCGCGCTGGCTGAGCCGCCAGCTGTCGGCGCGGTCGTCGGGCTGCCGCCTGAGCAGGCGGCCAAGGTGAGTGTCAGTGACGCCGCGGCTGCGACGAGCACCAAACCGGTTCTGCGCTTCATTTGCGTGTCCTTTCGGGATAGTGCCGGGATTCCGGCGGTCACGGACGCTGCGGTGCGTCGTCCGGCTCGGTCCTGGCTGGACCGACACTCAGCCCCGGCTCGAAAACGCAGGGGATGAGGAGATTGGGGACGGGCCGACTGCTGTCGTCCAGCTGGGTCAGCAGCCGGTCGACCGCGAGGCGGCCCAGTTCTGCACCCGGGGAGTGCATGGTGGTCAGTTGCGGATTGCTGAGGGTGCCCACCCCCGGGGAGGAGACGATGCCCATCACCGAGACATCGGCAGGGATGGCGAGCCCCCGGCGCTGCAGTTCAGCGAAGACACCGAAAGTGGCGAGCTCGTTCATGGTGACCACCGCGGTCAGGTGAGGATCAGCCGCCAGCAGATCGCCCATCACGGCACGCCCGTCGAGCGGCGAGTCCGAACACGTCCTGGCCAGCGGGCGGAGACCCCGCTCGGACATCACGCGGTCGAACGCCGCGGCGACCCGAACAGTCGGGCCGTAGCCGGCTTCGAGGCTTTCCCGGGAGTGGTTCACGAAGGCGATGCGCCGGTGGCCGAGGCCGACCAGATGCTCGATCGTGGCCTCGACGGTTGCCTCGAAGTCGATGTCGACACTGTGGCGCGAGGTCACATCGCGGGTTCGGCCGATCATCGTGTAGGGGATCCCTGCCTCCTCGAGCACGTCGATGCGCTCGTCGTCCAGCAGCACCTCCATGACCAGCACGCCGTCGGCGGTGCCCTGTCGGACGAGGTTGCGGACCTGTCGGGCCTCCTCGGCCCGGAACGGCCAGAGGACGAGCTGGTAGCCGAGTTCCCGGGCACGCTCGGCCGATGCGCGGACGAACTCTCCGCCGGTTCCGCCCAGTCCGCGGTCGACCTCGGGGTAGATCATCGCGATGACCCGACTGCGCCGCGTGGCCAGGGATCGGGCCATCGCATTGGGGTGGTAGCCGAGCAGCTTCATCGAAGCCAGAACGCGCTCCCTCGTCTCAGCGCTGATGGGCCGGCTGCCGGACAGGGCATACGAGACCGTGGACACGGAGACCCCTGCGTGTCGAGCGACGTCGGAGATGGTTGGCATCGTCCTCACTTCCCCGTAAGGTGTCGAAGCGCTTCGTCGAAGCGCTTCGATGAAGATAGGTTGCCCTCTCCAACAAACCACTGTCAAGGGTTTGCCACGTCGGGATCAGCCCGGGCGTCCCACCATTCCGGCCGGCGAGCGAGGGGCGGGGCCCGACGTGGCGCTCGACAACCACGCGATCAGCGGCAGCCTGACGGGGTGCGGATCGACCTGACGCCGACCTCGGTGAATCCATCGGCCCCAGGTCGGCAGGAGACGATGCCGCCAGACGTGGAGCGCCACCCACCGAGTTGTCAGACTCAGGGAGGGCCATAGCCCCCTGGGATTCTGACAAGTCGGCTAGCTGAGGGCTGAGCGCCAGGCGAGCGGGCCGAGGTGGCGGATGCGTTCGGTGGCAACAGCCACCGCGGAACGCAGAGCGTCCACCCGGCCGAGGCCGGTCGCCAGTCCGTGGCAGTAGGCACCGTGCAGCACATCGCCCGCGCCAGTCGTGTCGACGGCGCTGACCTCAGCTGGCTCGATCGATCCGGACGCGGCCGCCGTCCACCAGTGGAGGGCTTTCCCACCGTGGCTGACGGCGACCAGATGCGGCCCGCGGGCCAGCAAAGCGCGGGCGCCCGGCCACTCGGGGTGCACGTAGTCGGCGGAGCAGATCACGTCGGTGCTGGACCCGAAGATCTCATCGAGGACCGGCTTGTGCGAGCCCGCGTCCACCACCACCGGGATGCCTGCTGCGGCGAAGGCAGCAGATCGGGCAAGGGCAGCATGATGGCCGTCGACGAGCACAACATCGATGTCGGTGAAGTCCGGCCCGGCGATCTTGCCGAATGCCGCTGTCCGCCCCGAGCCGCTCACCACGGCCCGCTCACCGGTGGCGGCATCGACGAACACCGTCGAGACGGACAACTCGAAACCGGTCGGCGCCACATCGATCACGTCGACGCCGGCAGCGGCAAGGTCGGCGGCAGCAAGCCGGGCGGCCGGCGCGTGCCCGAGGGCCGTCCACAGTCGGGCCCGTCCGCCCAACGCTGCGAAGGTGATGGCAGCCACTGCTGCCGGACCGCCGGCGGCCAGCCAGCTCTTCCTTGCCGTCGTCTTCTCGTTGCTGTCGGGCAGGCGATCCACCAGCTGCACCACATCGAGGGTGGCGAGCCCCACGAACAACCCGCCGACGGTCACGCCAGCTCGCCCGCCTCGAGCGCGACAACGCACAGCGCCGTCCCGCCGGGAGCCTCGAGGATCGTCTTGCCCGGACGGGCCGCCCGCGGCCTCGCCCCCAGGGCGGTCAGCCGGGCGACCTCTGCGCCCAGGTCGTCGGTGACAACGTGCAGGTGGGAGGTGACGCTGCGCGCCAGCTCCGCCGGCTGTAGCCGGATGTCGATCGCGCCGGCGCCGGCCGGACGCAGCGCTGTCTCGGGGTCGGGGGCCTGAATCCACCGTCCCCCCAGTACCTGCTGGAAGAACGTCACCTCGGCCGCGTACCGCCGGTGGGGAACGTCTAGGCAGAGCCGGCTCACCCGGCTGCGATGACCGGCAGGCCAACTCACCGGGGGTGGCACAGCGCCCGCCTGCAAGGTCGTCAGGCAGAACGGGAAACCCGCCGGGGAGCGGAGCACGAAGAAGCCGTGCGGGGACTCAGACACCAACTCTGCCCCGGCGGCCTCGGCTTTTTCCGCTGCCGTCCACGGCTCGGCGACATGCACGTCCAGGTGCAGCCCGGTCGGGCCGTCGCCGAGGCGCTGCACCCGCAGATAGTCGTCGCCGGACGGCGGCACGAGGGTGGCGAACTCGCCGGCCTCACCACGCGGGGTCGAGAGGCCGTAGCCGGTCGCGGCTCGCCAGAATCCCACCCCGGCGTCGAACTCGCTGGCGGGGTAGTCCAGGAAGGCGGTCAGCCAGAACGGTTCCCCCGCCGCCGGTTGGGTCACGAAGAGGCCAGCGCCCTGCTGCGGTCGCGGGCTGCCTCCATCGCCGTCATGAATGCCGCCTTGACCCGGTGGTCCTCCAGCTCGCGCAGGGCTGCTGCCGTTGTGCCGCCCGGCGAGGTGACCCGCTCGCGCAGCACGGTGGGGTGCTCACCGGAATCGGCGAGCAGCTTCGCTGAGCCGTACATGGTCTGCACCACGAGAGTGGTGGAGATGTCCCGCGGCAGGCCGAGCATGACGCCGGCGTCGATCATGGCTTCGACGACGAAGAACAGGTAGGCCGGTCCGGAGCCGGAGATCGCGGTGACGGCGTCCTGGTACTTCTCCGGGACGGTGACCACTTTGCCGACGGCGGACAACAGCTCGGTGACGTGTTGCAGGTGTTCTGCGGTGGCCGCTGACCCTGCGGAGATGGCGGCCATGCCCTCGTCCACCTGGGCGGGCGTGTTCGGCATCACCCG
>JADGPA010000012.1 GCA_017882685.1 Propionibacteriaceae bacterium
ACCGCGCCGTGGTAGGCCACCCAACCCAGCAGGGTGAGCGCGACGAGCCGCGGCAGCAGCCGCAGCCAAACGCCGGTGGTGGACGAAGCCAGGCGCAGAGTCTCGTCGCCGAAAGCTGCCAGCGCTGGCCGCAGCACGTTCGAGCCGCGGGCAGGCCTGTCGGAAGGGCGCTCAGGCACGATTCTCTGTCAGAGGTTGATCATGTGCCCGGCGATGCCCTCGACAGCCTCCTTGAGTGCTTCGGAAAGGCTGGGATGGGCGTGGATGTTGCGGCCCACCTCGTCCGCGGTCAGGTCCCACTGCTGGGCGAGGGTGAGTTCGGGCAGCAGTTCGGAGACGTCCGGGCCGATCAGGTGGGCGCCCAGTAGCTCGTTGTAGCGGGCATCGGCGACGATCTTGACGAAGCCGGTGGCATCGCCGAGGCCGTGGGCCTTGCCGTTCGCGCTGAACGGGAACTTGGCGACCTTCACCTCGTAGCCGCGGTCCTTTGCCTGGGCCTCGGTGTAGCCGAACGAGCCGATCTGCGGCTGGCAGTAGGTGGCCCGCGGGATCATGTCGTAGTTGATCGGCATGGTCTCGGCCCCGGCGAGGGTCTCCGCCGCCACCACGCCCTGCGCCTCCGCCGTGTGGGCGAGCATCAGCTTGCCGGTGACGTCGCCGATCGCGTAGATGCCGGGCACGTTGGTGTGCATGTAGTCGTCGATGGCGATCGCGCCGCGATCGGTGAGCTCGACGCCGGTGTTCTCCAGACCGTAGCCGTCCGTGCGCGGCTGGAAGCCGAGGGACTGCAGGACGCGGTCGGCTTCCAGGACCTGCCCCTCTCCCCCACCGGCAGGGCTGACCCGCACCCGGACGCCGTCGGAGTGCTCTTCGATGCCATCCACCTTGGTGCCGGTGAGCACCTTCACGCCGAGCTTCTTGTAGGACTTCAGCAGTTCGGCTGCAACCTCAGGGTCCTCGTTGGGCACCATGCGGTCGAAGTACTCCACCATGGTGACCTGTACGCCGTAGTTGGCCAGGACGTAGGCGAACTCGGTGCCGATCGCGCCGGCGCCGCAGATCACGATCGAGCTGGGCAGTTGGTCGGAGAGGATCTGCTCCTCGTAGGTGAACACCCGCGCGCTGCGCTGGGTGCCGGGCAGCATCTTGGTTGTTGCGCCGACAGCGATGATGCAGGACTCGAAGGTGATGTCCTCTGTGCCGTTGTCGGTCTCCACGCGGATGGTCTTCGCGTCGGCGAAGGTACCCCAGCCGTTGAGCTCGGTGATCTTGTTCTTCCGCATCAGGAAGTGGACGCCCTTGACCATCCGGTCGGAGACGCTGCGGCTGCGGTCGAAGGCGGTCTGGTAGTTGAACCGCACCTCCCCCTGGATGCCGAAGGTGTCGGCTTCTCTGGTGAAGATGTGCGCGAGCTCTGCGTTGCGCAGCAGTGCCTTGGTCGGGATGCAGCCGACGTTGAGGCACACCCCGCCCCACCACTGCTTCTCGATCACTGCCACGCTCTTGCCCAGCTGGGCTGCGCGAATGGCGGCTGTATAGCCTCCGGGACCGGCGCCGAGAACGACGACATCGAAGTGTTGGGTCATGGGCGCAACTCTACGATGAGCCCCGGGCGCTCGCGGGCTGGGAGTTCATATCCCATATGAGATAAGGTGCGGGATGTGGCAGACCTTCTTCCCAGCAGCATCGGAACCCTGATCCGGGACGCACGCAAGCAGCGCGGCCTCACCCAGCAGGAGCTGGCCGACGTGCTCGGCACCTCGCAGAGCGCCGTGCACCGGATCGAGTCCGGCGGCCAGAACCTGAGCCTGGAAATGATCAACCGGATCGCCGGCGCCCTTGACTCCCCGCTGATCACGGCCGGGGCCGGCGGACCCACCCACCTGCGCATCCACGGGCCGGTGAAGCTCAGCGGCTCGATCGCCGTGCGCTCGTCGAAGAACGCGGCTGTGGCGCTGCTCTGCGCGTCCCTGATCAACCACGGACGGACGCTGCTGCGCGGCATCGCGCAGATCGAGGAGGTCAACCGCATCCTCGAGGTGCTCACCAGCATCGGGGTGCGCGCCACCTGGTCGGCGGACAAGTCGGAGCTGGAGCTGATCCGTCCGGCGGAGCTCGACCTGGCCAACATGAATGTCACAGCGGCACGCCGGACCCGGTCGATCATCATGTTCCTCGGCCCCCTGCTGCATTCCGAGGACGCCTTCGACCTGCCCTACGCCGGAGGCTGCAACCTCGGCGAGCGCACGGTCACGCCGCACCTGCAGGCACTGCGGCACTTCGGACTGAGCGTGCGCACCACCCAGGGCTTCTACCACGCAGAGGTGCACCCGACCGCTGAGTGCGACCGCAAGCTCACCCTCACGGAGCGGGGTGACACGGTGACCGAGAACGTGTTGATGGCTGCCGCCCAGTTCCCGGGTCGTACGGAGATCCGCAACGCATCCAGCAACTACATGGTCCAGGACCTCTGCTTCTTCCTCGGCGAGCTCGGGGTGCGGATCGACGGCATCGGCACCACAACGCTGAGCGTCCACGGGCTGGAGCGGATCGACGCGGACGTCTCGTTCGCCCCTTCGGAGGACCCGATCGAGGCGATGAGCCTGCTCACCGCAGCGATCGTCACCGGCTCGGAGCTGACCATCCAGCGCAGCCCGATCGAGTTCCTCGACATCGAGCTGGCGATCCTGTTCGAGATGGGCCTCGACTACTCGTTGACCCCGGAGTACCGCTCGTACAACGGCAAGACGCGGCTGGTTGACATCACGGTCCGTCCGTCGGTGCTGCACCATGCGGCGGACAAGATCCACCCGATGCCGTTCCCGGGGCTGAACATCGACAACCTGCCGTTCTTCGCCGTGATCGCCGCGGTGGCCGAGGGGCGCACGATGATCCACGACTGGGTCTATGAGAACCGGGCGATCCACCTGGTGGAGCTGAACAAGCTCGGCGCAGACGTGCAGCTGCTCGACCCGCACCGCATCGTGGTCACCGGACCAACCCGGTGGCGGGGCCAGGAGCTGATCTGCCCGCAGGCCCTGCGTCCGGCGGTATGCCTGTTGCTGGCGGCCCTCGCAGCCCGGGGCACGAGCGTGCTGCGGGACGTCTACGTGATCAACCGCGGCTACGAGGACCTGCCCAATCGGCTGAACGCCCTCGGCGCCCGGATCGATGTCTTCCACGACTGATTCCCGGAGGGAAAGCAAGCGGTACCTCGCCGGCCCGGCCAGGTACCGCTTTCAGTGATCGGCTACCCCTTGAAGTGGATGAAGCTGTCGAACTGGTTCGAGCCGGTGCCAATCGTGGTCACGCGGTGGCTGTAGGTGTACCGCGTCACGTGGTTGTACTCGTCGATTTCGTAGGTGCCGTCGCTGTGCACGGACGTCACAAAGGCCACGTGGCCATAGGTGCCGCTGTTGCGCACCGCGACATCACCCGGGCGGGGGGTGCCGGTCACCGAGATCCCTGCGGCCCTGGCCGCATTGTCCCAGTGGATGGCGTTGCCCCAATGCTGGCCCTTGTAGGAATTGCTGAATGCGATACCGAGCCGTGAGTTGACCGTCCACGCGGCGAAGCTGGTGCACTGCCCCTTGTAGAAATTCCACCGGTCAACCCCGGACGTGGCGCCACGGTACGGGTAATCGTCGCCAACCGGGTAGGCCACGCCTCCGCTCGTGCCAAATTTGTGAGAAGCCTCATTGTTCTTCAAGGTCGAGTTGAGGTTCCCGCTGGCGCCGGCGGTGAACACCTGGGAGGCGCCGCCGAAGCCGGTGTTGAAGTAGACGGTCACCGGTACCGATGAGCGGTTCAAGACTGACGCCGCGTTGTTCTTGATGCACAGGCCCCGACCCGAGCCCGCGCCCTTGAACACGTAGCAGGTAGCTGGGTTGGTGCCGTAGTCGCTCACAGACCCGGTGAAGTCCGACACCGAGCCGGCGAGGTTGCTGTTGTAGAAGTAGCAGAACTCGCCGGCGTCGCAGACACCGTCGCGGGACGCAGCCTGCGCCGCCGGTGCGGTGATGGCACCCATGCCTACTGCCATTGCGGCGCCGAGTGCCACATTCAGGATTGCCTTGAGCTTCATCGTCAAGCCTCTCTCCAAACAAATAGATCTCCGACCCGCTGGTCGGTGGTCAAACCATAAGCCGGGAATTGGCGGAGGGCCCGCGACGGGAACCCGGCGTTGGTGTGGGAGCGAGGTTGCGCCATCTTGTCACTCGGCGCACGAAGATCATCCCGGCTAGTGGAAATACCCGAATTGGCAGGTCCGCGTTCTTCGTGTCAAGTCCGACTTGCGTGTCACCACAAAAGGTGACAGTTCGACTATTGACGACCTGGAGCGAGAAAAAGCTGTTGTCATCGTTTATGGTGACAAACCTGCGCGGGACACAAATCCTGGTCGATAGTGTGGTGCAGTGTCTGCTTAGGAGGCGAGCCTGATGAGTGAAGATGACCGGTGCACCGTGGGAGCGATCGACGACCACCCTGCGCTCCTGCACGGGCTCGAAGCTGTCCTCCGTGGTGTTATGGGCGTCTGCTTCGATTTCGTGGCGGCGGCGACGGTGCCCGACTTCCTCGCCCAGCGCCGGCACTGCGACGTCGTGCTGCTCGATCTCTCCCTTGACGACAACTCCAGCCCGCCGGAGAACGTGCGGACGCTGGTGGCCGCCGGCTATCCGGTGATTCTCTACACGCAGGAGCACCAACAGCGTCCGGTCGCCCGGGGCCTGCTCGCCGGAGCCTCGGGCGTTGTGCTGAAGAATCAGCCGATCGAGGACCTCGCCGCCGCGATCCAGCAAGCGGCGCGTGGCGAGCCCTACCTGAGCCCGGACTGGGCCGCGGCACTGGAGTCGGAGGCACAGTTCCACGCCCCGCTCCTCTCGCCAAGGGAATTGGAGGCGCTCCAGCTCTACGCCACCGGGATGCCGTTGAAATCGGTGGCGCGGATCATGGGCGTCACCCAGGACACCGCCCGGATGTATCTGCTGCGGGTGCGGTCGAAGTACGGCCAGATCGGCAGGGGCGTGACCTCGCGCACCGATTACTACATTCGTGCCGTCGAGGACGGGCACCTTCCTGCGCCGGGTCAGGCATGATCTGGGACCACGAATATCCCGCCGGCTACTTGGCCATCCTGGCCGCGATCCTGCTGGCGATGTCGGTCAATGCTGCGGCCCTCACCGTCCGCGACCTGGGGGCTGTCGACCTCCATGGCCACCCCGTCACCGGTCTTGCACTGGCCATGGCCGTTATCGGTGCCGGCGGCGCGCTCGCAGCCCTCTTTCCGCGCTGGCGGATGACCGCCTTCAGGGGCCTTGCCATTGCGGCTCTCGGCGCAGGATTGCTCGCGGCCCTCGCTCGTGGCGACGTCGTTCCGCGCCAGGGTGTGCCGTGGACCCTCCACCTCGGCTTCGTTGGCATGGTTGCCGCGGCGATCTGCCTGCATGGCGCCTGGCTAACGCTGTACTGCCTGGCCATGCTCGGCAGCCAGTCGACGCTGACGCAACCCTCAGTGAGCTCGATCTCGCTCCTGCTCGTTGTGGCGATCGGCGTAACGTCCCTTGCCATCCTGAAGCGCCAGATCCTCCTGCTCACGTCCGCCACGCAGCAGGCGAACCGGCGGGCAGAGGCGGCAGCGCTCGAACGGAAGAGAGCCTTGGCTGCGCAAGCGGCGCGGGAGCAGTGGAACTCCTGGGTTCACGATCACCTTCTTGTCGTCTTCCGGCTCGGTGCGCAGCGGTCCGCCGCAGCGGCGGAACTTGCCAAGGAGTTGCTCGCCACAGGGCTCAGCCGGCCCGACGCCGAGCTGTCCGATCTTCGACGTTCGGCGATGGAGGTCGCGGCAGGGCAGGGGGTGCGCGTCAGTTGGGACGTGATCACCGAGGGCGAACCGCCGGTCCAGGTCACCCAGGCCGTGGAGTGTGCGATGGGCGAGGCGATCCGCAACGCAGCGCGGCATTCTGGTGCGTCGATGGTCTCGGTCAGCGGTGAGCTCACTGCCTCCAGTGCCCACGTCACGATCACCGATGCCGGGTCGGGATTCGACGCCTTCGCGACTGCGTCGAACAAGCTGGGAATCAGGACGTCAATCGTTGCCAAGCTGGAAGCGGTGGGCGGAGGCGCCGAGGTCCTCTCGGAACCGGGTACCGGCACGCAGGTGCGACTGAGGTGGCAACTGAGTGAGAACCCCAGGCCGACACTGGACGTTCCCCTTGGGTGGGCGGTGCTCGCCGCCTGCGGTATGTCGGCGGTCGCTGCCACCCGGGCCTTACTGAGCCTCGGATCGACCTACTCGGGGTGGCTGCTTTCCGGCTTCGCGCTTGTGATCGTCCTCACGCTCGCCATTTCCGTCTGGCCGCGAGTCACCGTGGTGGCGCTATCGGTGTGGCTGGCCTCTGCGACGGCGTTGGCCATCAGCGCGCCGCCGGTCGGCGACCTGGAGAGCGGGAACTGGCTTGCCGTCGGTTGCGCCGCGGTGTTCATCGCCTCAGCCCGGGTACGCAGGGAGCGAGCCGGCCTGGGGTTCGCACTGGCGACGTTCATCGCGAACATCGCCATCTGCACCTGGCTCAGGCCCGGGGACCTCCCCCTCGGGTGGGCCTACTGGGCTCAGCCTGTGATCTACGCAGGGCTCGCCTGGCTGGGGATCGCGCAGTTCGAGCGCCTGCTGCGCCGCTATCGTGATGCCAGCCAGGCAGCCATCGCCATCGAGGAGGCGGTGATCACGGCCCGAGCCGAGCGGGACGAGCGACAGTTGCGCCTCGCGGGGATGCCCACACGGGTGATTCCGATGCTGGAGGAACTGTCGACGGCGCGTGTGCTGGGAGCCGAGCTGGCACGGCGGTGCGCGCGGGTAGAGGCCGCCACGCGCGACTACCTCACCGCACCGAGGCTCGTGAACCGGGAGTTGGCACAACAGCTCGACCTCGCCCGCGAGGCTGGAGCCTATGTCGTGCTCAGTGATGGCGGGCCGCACAGCGAGCCCGCGCAGCTCGGCGCGGTCCGTGACGCGATCAGCCGCCTCATCCGGTTGGTGCAGCCGGGCAGCCGACTGACCGTCCGCTGGACGGTCGACGACGCGGAATGCTTCGCAACGGCCACTGTCACGATGCCACGCAGTCAGGCTGTGCCGGTGGTGTCCGAGCCAGGTCGTACCGAGGTCCTCGCCGATGTGGATGCGCTGCAAGTGCGCTTCCTCACGCCGGCCGGAAGCGTCGTCCGGACCGCGAGAGCTTCCGGAGGCCCGGGGCGGGCTACCTGAGACGCTGGACGTCGAAGTGGTAGGTCGGGTTGACGATCTGGTCCTGGGCTCGCACCAGCAGCAGCTCGGAGGACTCGGCATCGGCTGTGGCTTTCAGCACCGAGTAGACGACGTCCGCGGTGCGTCCAACGGCGAGGCCAGGGTCGCGGGTCTCGAGGTAGTTCGCGAGGAACATGGCAGCAGTCAGGTCGCCGGAGCCGGTGAACGTGCGGTCCAGCAGCGGCGTTGTCACCTGCCAGGCGCCGGCGGACGACACCGCGAGCATGGTCAGGGAGTCGGCCTGCGCCACCGCGGAGGTCACCAGCACCAGCTCCGGTCCCTTGCTGCGCAGCTCGTCAGCGGCCTCCACGATCTCCTCGACGGTCTCGCTGTGGCGGCCGGTGAGGAAGTCAAGCTCGAAGTGGTTCGGGGTGACGATCTGGGCGGCCGGCACCACGCTGTCGCGCATGAACTCGGGGATCCCCGGACGCACGAACACCCCGCGTCCAACGTCGCCGATCACCGGGTCGCAGCAGTAGATCGCGTTCGGGTTGCGCTGCTTCACGAGCTCGACCGCCCGCAGCACCTCGGCACCGACCTCCTTGGTGCCCAGGTAGCCGGAGAGCACGGCGTCCACCCGGTGCAGCACTTCGCGCTCGTCAATGCCGAGAATCACGTCGGCGACGTCGCCGGCTGCCAGCAGCGGCCCGCGCCACGCGCCGTAGCCGGTGTGGTTCGAGAAGTGGACAGTGAGAACCGGCCACACCTCCACCCCGAGGCGCATCAGCGGGAACGTTGCCGCGCTGTTGCCGACATGGCCGTAGGCCACTGAGGACTGGATGGAGAGGATCGTGGTCACCGGGTCATTCTCCACGGCCGACACGCCACCCGGCGACCAGGTCCGACAGCGGGGGTCATAGAGTTCACCCGTGCCGGCTCGCGACTTCGCCTTCCTCGACCATGGCTTCGTTGCGATGGCTCACCGCGGCGGCTGGCTGACTGCTGCGGACGAGCCGAGGGAGAACACCGCCTACGCCTTTCGGCGGGCTGTCGAACTCGGCTTCCTCTACCTGGAGACGGACGTCCGCACCACAGCCGATGGCGAACTGCTGGCTTTCCACGACGACCAGCTGGACCGGGTCACCGACGGGACCGGACGGGTGGGCACCCTGACCTGGGCCGACTTGGCCGGCGTCCGGATCGGCGGGCTCGACCCGATCCCCCGCTTCGCAGACCTGCTCGAGGAGTTCCCGGACACCCGGTTCAACATCGACCTGAAGGATGCCGGTGCGGTGCGTCCACTGGCCGAGGCCGTGAGACGACTGCATGCCGAGAACCGGGTCTGCGTCGGCTCGTTCTCCGGCGCACGGCTGAACGCCTTCCGCCGGCTCGCGCCTGAGGTGCTCACCGCGACGACGCCCCGGGCCGTGGCCTGGGCCACCCACGCTTTCGGGCTGCGCCGACTTTTCGTCGACACCGGCGCAGCGATGCAGATCCCGGTGCGCCAGGCGGGTGCGCCGCTGAAACTCGTCCGCGCGGACGTGGTGAGGCTCAGCCACGAGACCGGGCGCGTCATCCACGTCTGGACGGTGAACGACGAAGCCGAGATGCACCGATTGATCGACCTCGGGGTTGACGGCCTTGTCAGCGACGACATCACGACGCTCAAGCGGGTCCTGCTCGCGCGCGGGCTGTGGGAGGGCGAGCGATGAAGAGCACCAGGGAACAACGCGCCTGGTACTGGTACGACTGGGCGAACTCGGCCTACATCACTACGACGGCGACCGTGATCATCGGCCCGTACCTCACCAGTCTCGCTACGAATGCTGCCTGCCCGGCGCTCCCGGACGGCCAGGTCTGCCAGACCCCCGTGATGCTGCTGGGGCTGTTCCCCGTCCTGCCCGGCGCCCTGCACCCGTTCCTCGCGACCATCAGCACCATCATCTCCGCCGTGCTGCTGATCTTCGTCGGAGCTGCCGCCGACCGCTCGGCACACCCGCACCGGTGGCTCGGGGTCACCGCCGGCTGCGGCGCCGTCGCGGCCAGCCTGATGTTCTTCCTGCAGGGCGACAACTGGCAACTCGGTGCATGGCTGATGGTCATCGCCAGCTTCGCCGTCGGTGCGTCCTTTGTCGTGTATGACGCCATCCTTGTGCGGATCGCCGGGCCCGACGAGCGCGACCGGGTGTCCAGTCGCGGCTACGCATGGGGCTACGTCGGGGGTGGGCTGCTGCTGGCCCTGAACTTCGGTTTGCTCACGTTCTGCCAACAGCTCGGGATCACCTACAGCCTCGCGATCAGGATCAGTCTGCTCTCCGCGGGCCTGTGGTGGGGCATCTTCACCATCATCCCTGTGGTTGGCCTGAGCCGCCTGCCTCGGAATGTGCCTGCACAGATCGCGTCCCGCAACCCCGGAGCGCAGCTCGTCGACACCTTCCGGGACATGCGCCACTACCCGCAGACGGTCCTTTTCCTGCTCGCCTTCCTGTTCTTCAACGACGGCATCCAGACCGTGATCGTGCAGTCGAGCCTGTACGCCACCGCAGAGCTCCGGATGGCAACGAACCAGGTCATGATCACGTTCCTGCTCACGCAGTTCGTTGCGATCGGCGGAGCGATGGGGTTCGGCCGGCTGGCAAGGACCCTCGGCGCGAAGCGCACCGTGCTGGTCGGCATCGCCATCTGGCTGGTGGTCGTTGCGGTCGGCTTCAGGCTCCCTGCCGGCAGCTTTGCCGCCCTCCTCGGCCTGGGCGCTGCGATCGGAGTGGTGATGGGCGGCACGCAGGCACTCGCCCGTTCGATGTACAGCCAGCTGGTGCCGCTTGGCCGCGAATCGGAGTACTTCAGCTTTTACCAAGCGATGGAGCGGGGTACAAGTTGGTTGGGCACCCTCACCTTCGCGCTAGTCTTCCAGTTCACGCAGTCCTACCGGCTCGCGTTGGTTGCCCTTGCGTTCTTCTTCGTCGTCGGTGGCCTGCTGCTGACGCAGGTGAACATGCGCAAGGGAATCACTGACGCCGGTAACGCGTTGCCAAAGGTGCTCTGAAGTATGTCCGGCTTGCCCGGACTGGTTAGCTTGGAGCGGAGGGAGTGCAATGGCTGAGAATCGTGCGTTGAAGGGATCCGGACTGGGTGCCAAGAGCCACGCCGACCCGAGTGGGGTCGAACTGGCGCCACGTCAGGAGATCGGGTTCGACTGCCCGAAGGGCCACCACTTCGGCGTGGTCTTCGCCGAGGAGGCAGAACTCCCCACCGAGTGGGAGTGCCCGCGTTGCGGTGAGACGGCCCGCCGCTCGGACGGTGTCCAACCGGAGGTGAAGGAGACCAAGGTCCCCAGGACCCACTGGGACATGCTGAGGGAGCGGCGCTCCATCGAGGAGCTCGAGGACCTGCTGGCCGAGAGGCTGGACCAGATCCGCGGCGAGAACCACTAGCTAGAGGATCACTCCTCGAGTTCTCCCCTGATGACCTGCTGGTCTTGCTCCGGTTCTGTCGGTGGGGTGTCGACGGCTTCGCCCTCGACCACCGTGTTCGGGGCAAAGCGCGCCCTCATCACACCGACGTCGAGGCCCTGCTTGGCCACCTGGCGGGCAAGGATCAGGCCGATCAGCCGCCGGGCAAGCGGACGGGTGAACGGCAGCAGGCAGATCAGGCCGATGCCGTCGGTGAAGAAGCCGGGCAGGATCAGCATGATGCCGCCCACCAGCACCAGGGCCGCGTCCGCGAGCTGGCCGGTGGGCATCTTCCCGGTGGCGTAGGCGTCCCTGAGCGCAGCCCAGGCCTTGCGGCCTTCGCGACGCATCAGCCAGACGCCGACCAATGCTTCCGCGACGAGGATCGCCAGCGTCCAGGGCACACCGATACGGGAGCCGACGGCGGTCAGCAGCCAGACCTCGGCCACAGAAACGAGGATGAATCCGAGCACCAGCAGCGGGAGCAGCAAGCGTCGCCGCAGCGGCGCGTTCGTGCTCACGGGCGGTCGCCGGCCTTCTGGGCCCGCCTCCCCTTCACGAGACCGGAGAGCTGTCCGAACCGGTGCTTCAGGCCCCAGCTGGTCGTCAGGAGCATGGCCTCTGCCACGATCTTCCCGCTCATCTTGGACGTCCCGTATTCGCGCTCGATGAACTCGATCGGCACCTCCGCGACGGTGAACCCGTTGCGCAGGGCGCGCCAGACCAAGTCGACCTGGAAGCCGTAGCCGGCCGCCTCGACGCCGGCGAGGTCGATGCCGCGCAGGGTTGCCGCGCGCCACGCGGTGAAGCCGCCGGTGGCGTCCTTCACGCTCAGGCCGAGCATGACGCGCGTCCACAGGTTGCCGCCGCGGGAGAGCAGCTCGCGGTGGAACGGCCAGCCCTTGGTGGAGCCGCCTTTCACATAGCGCGAGCCCTTCACTGCGTCGGCGGTCTTGAGCCGCTCCAGCATCACCGGCAGGTATTCGGGCTGGTGGGAGCCGTCCGCATCGTGCTCGACGAGCACGTCGTAGCCCTGCTCCAGACCCCAGCGGAAGCCGGCGATGTAGGCGGCGCCGAGGCCTTCCTTGCCCTTGCGGTGCAGCACGTGAATGTGGTCATCCCCCGCGGCTAGGCCGTCGGCGAGCGCGCCGGTGCCGTCGGGAGAATTGTCGTCGGCCACCAGGATGTGGGCCGAGGGAACGGCCTTGCGTATCCGCGCGGTGATCGGCTGAACGTTCTCCGCCTCGTTGTAGGTGGGGATGATCACGAGCACTCGCTCCAGCGATGCGTTCGGGTCGGTCATGTGCTTCTCTCCAGTTCCGGGGGCTTCGGTTTCATTCTGCCGTACGAGATCGTCCCCGCCAGCCAAACGAGCGCGGCGAGCGAAATTCCCAGTTCGAGCCAGGTGGCCAGCCATGTGGCAGGGGTCAGTCCGGTGCGCTGCGGAAGGGCGACAACGCCGGAGGCGCCGACGTGCTCGGGAGCTGTGAAGGCGATCGTCCCGTCGGCGTCGATCAGCCCGGAGACACCGCTGGTGGTGACCACGAGGATCTCGCGGCGCAGTTCCATGGCCCGCGCCCTCGTGATGGCGAACTGCTGCTCGATCTGACCGGTGCCCTGGTACATGGCGTTGCTGGACTGCACCACGATCACCTGGCCGCCGTAGGCGACGGTGTCGTAGGCGAAGTCGTCGTAGATGAGGTCGTAGCAGACCATGATTCCAAGCGTCGTTGTGCGCCCGTCGGGCAGTTTCACGGGCATGGCGCCGGGGGTGGTGCCGGGGACGGACTGCTCCCCCACGTACTGCAGTTCGGGGATGATCGGCAGCAGCAGCGACCGCAGCGGGACCCACTCACCGAACGGCACGATGCCCCGCTTGACATAACGGGAGACCTCGCCGGCCACCGGGTCCCACCACAGGGACGCGGTCTGGCGCTCATCCACGCCGGGCCCCGCGAGGATCACACCGAGCAGCGCTGGCACTCCGATCCTTTCGATCTCGGAACGGACCAACTGGCCGGTGATGGCGTCGGAGTAGGGGTCCATGTCGGTGGAGTTCTCCGGCAGGACGACGAAGTCAGGCTGGGCCACCTCGCCGGCGCCGACCCGTTCGGCGAGGCGGTAGGTCTCCGCGACGTGGTTGCGGGTGATGGTGCGCGCCTCCCCCAGCCCGTACACACCGCCGCCAGGAGCCCCGCCCTGCACGTAGCCGGCGTTGACCATGCCCACCTGCTGACCGACGGGCACCAGCGTCCCGGCGCCGGCGAGGGCAAGGATTCCGAGCAGGACCGCACCGGCAATGAAGGACGTTCGGCGCGCGGGCGCAGCGGCCAGCCGGGCGATGCCCTGGCCGATCAGCGCTGTCACGAAGCTGAGGCCGCCGACCCCGACCAGCGGGAGCACCCAGGCCAGCGGCGAGTCGACCATGGCGAAACCCAGACGCATCCAGCCGAAGCCGTTGAAGGGGAATCGGGCGTAGGTGAACTCCACACCGGTCCAGCAGGCAGCGGCAAGCACCGGCCACCAGCGGCTGCGGGTGGCGACCTTGAGCAGGGCGCCGAGCAGCCCGTAGAAGAGGGCCTCGAAGCCGACAAGACCGAACATGGCCTGGAGGAAGATGACCTGCATCCAGCTGATGCCCAACAGCAGGAAGCCGACGCCGTAGGCGAATCCGAGGCCAGCGGCGCCGCGGACGCGGCGGGCGGCAAGGACGGCGAGAGTGAGCCCGGCGACTCCGAACGGCAGGAGGGGCCACCAGCCGAACGGCTGGAACCCGAGTGCTGTCAGCACGCCTGAGAGGATCGCGATGGCCGCCCGCACGCCCCATTGCCTCGCGGCGAGCCAATGAACCACTAATCCCCCTTCAGACAGCCCGCCCAGCCTAGCCGGGCACTCCTCACCGCCGAGCCACCACCCGAGTTGTCAGAAGCTCACTGGGTTATAGCGCCGTGAGGTTCTGACAAGTCGGCAGGTGGGGTGACAGCATGGGGCGATGCCAGAACCACGGTTACTGCTGTTCGACACTGCTTCGCTGTACTTCCGCGCATTCCACGGGATCCCTGCGACGCTGCGTGCCGAGGACGGGCGCCCGGTGAACGCAGTGCGGGGACTGCTGGACTTCCTCGCCCGCTTCATCACCGACTATGCCCCCACGGAGGTGGCGTGCTGCTGGGACAACAGCTGGCGGCCGGCCTGGCGGGTGGCGTTGATCCCGAGCTACAAGGCACACCGGGTGGCGTACTCCGACGTCGAGCAGGTGCCGGAAGAACTCGTCGCGCAGGTGCCCCTGATCCGTGAGGTGTTGGCCGCGCTCGGGTTGCCGGTGGTGGGCAGGGACGGGTTCGAGGCCGACGACATCATGGGGACGCTGGCCACCCACTCCGCGGCACCCACCGATGTGATCACCGGTGACCGGGACCTGTTCCAGCTGGTCGATGACGACCTCCACGTGCGGGTGCTGTACTGCGGCAAGGGTGTGGCCAACCACGACCGGGTCGACACCGCCTGGCTGCGTGCCAGGTACGACATCGACGGGCCGGGCTATGTCGATTTCGCCGTGCTGCGCGGCGACCCGTCAGACGGGCTGCCCGGGGTGGCGGGTATCGGGGAGAAGACCGCCGCCCGGCTCGTCGCCGACTACGGGGGCATGGAGGGCATCCTGGCCGCGGCCACGGCGGGGCGGCTCTCCCCCATCATCACGGCACGGATCGCCGCGTCCATCGACTACCTGGGTGCCGCAGGCGAGGTCGTCGCCGTCCGACGCGACGTTGAACTCGGGGCGCTCGACCTGACGCTCCGGAGCGCACCGGCCGATCCGGAGGCGTTCGCGAGGCTGGCCAAGGACCTGAGGCTCGGTGGTGCGGCCGACCGCATCCTCGCCGCTATGGCCCGGACGTGACCGGGGCATCGCAGTCAGTTGTCCGTTGAGTCCGGGGGAACCGTGTGGTTCCAGAGTTCGACGGTCTGCAGCGCCCAGTAGACGACGAAGAGGGTGAGCAGAACCACCTCGACCCAGAAGATCACCGGGAACGGTTGCGTCGTTGCGGTGATCACGTAGTTCTGACGCCCGGTGATGGCGAAGGCGGCCACCCCAGACACCACAAAGGCGACCATGGCCACGGCGATGCTGAAGTACCAGGCCCGATACCACTTTGCCGGCTGGTTCACGGCGGGGTCTTCGGGTGAGGTGTTGCGGGCGTTGATCCAGACAACCACGACGAGGATCACGAAGAACGAGATGGCCGACGTGTAGTGGGCGTATTGCAGGAAGGTCGGACGGAAGCCGAAGAAGGCGATTGTGAGCACAATCCAGAGGCCACTCAACGAGCCCAGCCCTCCGGTCGTCGACCCGCCCCACGGATGAGCCGACCCGGCCCGCCACCGGCGGATCCACAGGTAGCCGAGGGCGATCAGGCCCATCCACCAGTACGCGGTGACGTTGAGCTCCACGGCCTGGGTGAGGCGTAGCGGCACGCAGTCCCTGCCTGCCGGGAGGCAGGAGGCGTCGGCGATCGGGGTGGGCACGAGGGCGACGACCGGGATCAGCACACCGGCCGCGTCCAGCAGGTTGTTCTCCCAGCCGGGCCGCGCCTTGACCGCGACCAGCGCCAGCCCGACGCAGATGAGGGTGCCGACGAAGATGTTCTGGATCGGCGTGTAGTACGTGGCGCTGACCGAGGTCGGGACGGGGATGTCCGGCAGGCCTATGAAGCCGATCAGGGCCAGCCCCAACAACACGCCACCCGCGGCCATGCCCAGCCTCAGCGTCCGGTAGGTCTCCAGTTCCGCGCTGGGAATGTCCATCGTCGGCCCCCGTCCGGTGCGACCTGGAGGCGGTTTCCCCAGGGATCGTCCTCGTTCGCGAGCCTCCCAGACGGGCGTTGGCGTCGCCATTGCCAGCTGTACGTACCGAGCGTCGCTCGATGCAGCCTCATTCGCGTCGGGTAACGAAGCGGGCGTGGATGCGTGGTCGTTGTTTGGTGTCGACGCGTGGCGGCGGGGTGATTTGGGGGATCCCGTCTGCTCTGAGTTGGACTTTCCACCGGTCGGTGGTGGGGTCGTGGCCGGGTTCGAGG
>JADGPA010000099.1 GCA_017882685.1 Propionibacteriaceae bacterium
ACCCTCGGCGGCGAGCAGTCCGGGCACGTGATCATGAGCGAGTTCGCCACCACCGGCGACGGCGTGCTCACCGCGCTGCACCTCGCTGCCCGGATGATCCGCACGGGCAAGACCCTGCGGGAGCTGGCCGGGGTGATGACGCGCCTGCCGCAGGTGATGATCAACGTCCCGAACGTGAACAAGTCACGGGCCGGCATCGACCCGGTGGTCAACGCCGCCGTCTCCGCCGAAGCCAGGGCGCTCGGTCGCAACGGCAGGGTGCTGCTGCGTCCCTCAGGTACCGAGCCGCTGGTGCGGGTGATGGTCGAAGCCCAAACTGCCGAGCGTGCCCAGGAAGTTGCCGAACGGCTCGTCGAAGTCGTGCGCGAGCGGTTGTCCCTGGAGCCGGTCACGCGCTGAGCGCGGGACTCAGTCGCTCGTACACGCCGACGCCCGGCGTCTCGCCCGCACCCATCGACTTCGAGGACACCTGGTTCGCCCACTACGAAAAGGGCGACCACCACCTGTCGCTGACGTTCGCCAACACCTACACCAGCCTGCGGCCCAGCACAACGCAATCCTGCTTCGCGTAGCCGAGGTGGTCGTAGAAGTTGATCACGGCCTCGTTGTCGCTGCGCACCATGAACTGGATCTTGGGCAGGCCGCGCTCGACCAGCCACGCTTCCGCCGCGCCCATCAACGCCCGCCCGAGACCCCGCCCACGCGCGGACTCGGCAACGGCGAGGTAGTAGACCCAGCCGCGGTGCCCGTCGTGACCGACCATCGCCGAACCGACCAGCTCACCGTTGGCACGGATGCCCAGCACCACCGATGCCGGGCCACCCACCGCCCGTAGGAAGTCGCCGCCGGCGTCGTTCCAGGGACGGGTGAGGCCGACCTCCGTCCACAGCGCGACGGCGGCGGCAACGTCGTCGGGCCCGAGCGGCTCGATCATCACACCTTCCTGATCCGGACCCAGCTGACCTGGTGGTCGGGACCCTTCCGCAGGATTGCCGTCGCCCGCGCACGGGTCGGACGGATGTTCAGCTCGAGATTCGGGCCGTTGATGCGGTTCCAGATGTCGATGGCCTCCTCGGAGGCTTCCTCCTCGCGCATCCGGCCGTAGCGCACGAAGTAGGACGCCGGGTTCTGGAAGGCGGTCTCGCGCAGGGTGAGGAACCGCTTCACATACCAGTTGCGGACGTCGGCGTGCGCAGCGTCGACGTAGACGGAGAAGTCGAAGAAGTCGCTGACCGCGAGCCCGGTGGTGCCGTCCGCGCGTCGACGGGCCGGCTGCAGGACGTTCAACCCCTCGATGATCAGGATGTCGGGCTGGGAAACGGTGATCGCCTGGTCGGGCACGATGTCGTAGACCAAGTGGGAGTACACCGGCGCGGTGACCCGCGGCATGCCCGACTTCACGTCCATCACGAACTGCACCAGCTTCCGCCGGTCGTAGGACTCCGGGTAGCCCTTGCGCTCCAGCAGTCCCAGCTCGGCCAGCTCCCTGTTCGGGTGCAGGAAGCCGTCGGTGGTCACCAGGTCGACCCGCGGCTTCCCCGGCAGCCGTCCGAGCAATTCCTTCAGCATGCGGGACGTGGTCGACTTGCCGACCGCCACCGACCCGGCGACCCCGATCACGAACGGGGTGCGGCTCCCGGAGAGCCCGAGGAACTGGTGGCTGTCTGCGAAAAGAGCGCCGGTGCGCTCGATGTACAGGCTCAGCAGGTCGGTCAGCGGCAGGTACACCTCGCGGACCTCTGCGGCGTCCGTGGGGTCGTCGATGCCGCGCAGGCGTTCGAGGGTGGCGTCGTCCAGGTTGTCGGGTCGGGAGGCGGCCAGCGATGCCCAATGCTGGCGGTCCAGAGTCAGGTACGGCCCGTATGGGTTGTCTTCCGGCGCGTCGACCTCATCGAAGACGCGTGCTGCTGGTGCCATTACCACCTCTGGGACTCGCTGGTTCGTCAGGAGACAACGAGCCATTGTCGGTCGAAGCCGCCACTACAGTGGCCGCTATGTGCGGAATTATCGGCTATACCGGCCCCCGTGTCGCCCGCGACGTGGTTGTTGCGGGGTTGCGCCGGATGGAATATCGGGGTTATGACTCCGCCGGCGTGGCCGTCGTGGCCGATGGGCGGATCGAATACCGCAAGAAGGCGGGCAAGATCACCAACCTCGTCGCCGACCTCGAAGCGAACCCGCTTCCGGATTCCGGCCTTGGTATCGGCCACACCCGCTGGGCGACGCACGGCGGGCCGACCGACGAGAACGCCCATCCGCACATCTCTGCCGACAACCGGGTCGCACTGATCCACAACGGCATCATCGAGAACTTCGCTGTGCTGCGCGCCGAGCTGGAGGCCGAGGGCGTGGTCTTCAACTCCCAGACCGACAGCGAGGCAGCAGCCCAGCTCCTTGGCCGTGAGGTGTCAGCCGGCGCCGATCTCGCTGACGCCATGCGCACGATCTGCAACCGTCTCGAGGGCGCGTTCACCCTCGTCGCCGTGGACGCGGCGGAGCCGCACCGCCTCGTGGCCGCCCGCCGCAACTCCCCGCTCGTCGTCGGCGTGGGGGACGGGGAGAACTTCGTGGCCTCCGATGTCTCCGCCTTCATCGAGTTCACCCGGTTCGCCATCGAGCTGGGCCAGGACCAGGTCGTCGACGTCACCGCCGACTCGATCGTGGTGACCGACTTCGCCGGCCAGCCGGCCGATACCCACCCGTTCGAGGTGACCTGGGACCTGTCCGCGGCAGAGAAGTCCGGCTACGACTGGTTCATGCGCAAGGAGATCTACGAGCAGCCGCGCGCCGTTGCTGACACGCTCCTCGGCCGCTTCAACCCCGATGGCTCGCTGAAGCTCGACGAGCTGCACATCCCCGAGTCGGAGTTGCGGCTGGTCGACAAGATCGTCATTGTCGCCTGCGGCACCGCCTACTACGCGGGCCTTGTTGCCAAGTACGCGATCGAGCACTGGACCCGGATCGCCTGCGAGGTCGAGATCGCCAGCGAGTTCCGCTACCGCGACCCGATCATCACCCGCTCCACTCTCGTGGTCACCCTGAGCCAGTCCGGCGAGACCGCGGACACCTTGATGGCGATCCGGCACGCCCGCGAGCAGCACGCGAAGGTGATCGCGATCTGCAACACCAACGGCGCCACCATCCCGCGCGAATCGGACGCGGTCATCTACACCCACGCCGGCCCGGAGATCGGGGTGGCCTCGACCAAGGGCTTCCTCACCCAGGTCGCCGCCTGCTACCTGCTGGGCCTCTACCTCGCCCAGGTGCGCGGCACGATGTACGACGACGAGATCCACGCCGTCATGTCGGAGCTGGCGTCCACGCCGCCGCTGATCCAGAAGGTGCTCGACGAGCTCGACCCCATCAAGGAACCGGCCAAACGGTTCATCGATGAGAAGTCGGTGCTGTTCCTTGGCCGCCACGTCGGCTACCCGGTGGCCCTGGAGGGTGCACTGAAGCTGAAGGAGATCGCCTACCTGCATGCAGAGGGCTTCCCGGCCGGCGAAC
>JADGPA010000100.1 GCA_017882685.1 Propionibacteriaceae bacterium
GGGTGGGTTCCGGGTGTCGGGAGGCCTTGAGTAGACTGTGCTGACCGGCGGAATACCGGCCCGACTGGGCAGGTTGAACGCACTGGAACCTCAGTCCGGAAGGAATTCAGGCAGATATGACGACGATCGAATCCCCCATCACCACCACCGATGGCCTCGCGCTCTCCCCCGTTGCGGCACAGAAGGTCAAGGACCTGATCGCCAACGAGGATGTCGAGACCCTCGCCCTGCGCATTTCGGTGGCCCCCGGTGGCTGCTCCGGACTCCGCTACCAGCTGCAGCTGGACGACCGCGAGCTCGACGGCGACGTCGTGGCCGACTGGCACGGGGTAACCGTAGTCACCGACCGGATGAGCGCCCCCTACCTCGCCGGTGCCACGATCGACTTTGTGGACACCATCGAGCAGCAGGGATTCACCATCGACAACCCCAACGCCCAGGGGTCCTGCGCCTGCGGGGACAGCTTCCACTGAGCAGGGCTGGCAGCTAGGGTTTCGCGCACCAGTAGGTATCGAACCGGAAGGCGCCCTCGTGGTCCGACAGCTACACCCGTTGAGGCTGTTGCTTGCCGGGTCGGTTCTGAGCGTCACGATGGCGCTTGCTGGCTGCAGCGCGGAGACCGCTGCGCAGTGGGGACGGTTCGGCCTTCCTGAGGCCGCCAGCAACCGTGCCCCGTTCGTGGGCAACCTCTGGGTGGGTGCCTGGATCGCTTCGCTGGTCATCGGTGTCTTCGTCTGGGGCCTGATCGTCTGGGTGATGATCAGGTACCGCAAGCGTCGCCCGGACGAGCAGCCGCGCCAGACCCGTTACAACCTGCCGCTCGAACTCCTCTACACCCTCGTGCCGTTCCTGATCATCGGGGTGCTGTTCTTCTTCACGGTGCAGGCCCAGAACGGCGTGCTCGCCAAGGAGCCGCCGACCAAGCCGCTGACCACCGTGAACGTGATCGGCCAGAAGTGGTCGTGGACCTTCAACTACATGGAGGCCGAGAACTCGGCCGTCGGTGCGGTCGTCCACGAGGCCGGCACCATCGACAAGATCCCTGACCTGTATCTCCCGGTGAACAAGCCGGTGCGGTTCAACCTCGCTTCCGCCGACGTGATCCATTCCTTCTGGGTGCCGGCGTTCTACTTCAAGCTGGACGTCATTCCCGGCCGGCACAACTCGTTCGACATCACCCCGGACAAGATCGGTGTCTACTCGGGCAAGTGTGCAGAACTCTGCGGCACCTACCATTCGGCGATGCTCTTCACCGTCCATGTGGTGACCGAGCAGGAGTACACCGCGTACCTCAACGACCTCAAGTCCAAGGGCCAGGTGGGCGAGATCAAGGCTCCGGACTACCCGAACGTCGTACCGACCGTCCCTGCAGTCGAGGGGGAGAAGAAATGACGACGATCGCCAACCGCGGCGGAACCGAAGTGGTCGAGGTCGGCCCGATCGTCGAACGCAAGCGCTGGGGCACCCTGGCGATGAAGCTGCTGACCACCACCGATCACAAGGTGATCGGCAACATGTACTTCGTCACCTCGCTGGCGTACTTCTCCTTCGCCGGCCTCCTGGCACTGGCCATCCGGGCTGAGCTGGCGTTCCCCGGCCTGCAGTTCATGCATTACGAGACGTACAACCAGTTCTTCACCATGCACGGCACCCTGATGCTGCTGATGTTCGCGACCCCGATGTTCGTGGCGTTCGCCAACGCGATCATGCCGCTGCAGATCGGTGCACCGGACGTGGCGTTCCCACGAATGAACGCCTTCAGCTACTGGCTCTACCTTTTCGGTTCGCTCACAGCCTGCGCGGGCTTCCTTACCCCCGGGGGTGCGGCAAGCTTCGGGTGGTTCGCCTACGTTCCGCTGTCGGATGCGGTGAACTCGCCCGGCGTCGGCGGTGACCTGTGGGTGATGGGTCTCTACGTCATGGGTCTTTCGACGATCCTCGGCGCGGTCAATTTCGTCGCCACGATCGTCACGATGCGGGCGCCGGGCATGACCATGTTCCGGATGCCGATCTTCACCTGGAACATCCTGGTGACCTCGATCATGGTGCTGATCGCCTTCCCGGTGCTCGCCGCCGGCCTGCTGGTGCTGGAGTCCGACAGGAGGCTCGGGTCCCACATCCTCGATCCGGCCACCGGCGGCGCGATCCTGTGGCAGCACCTCTTCTGGTTCTTCGGCCATCCAGAGGTCTACATCATCGCCCTGCCCTTCTTCGGCATCATCACCGAGATCCTGCCGGTGTTCAGCCGCAAGCCCATCTTCGGCTACATCGGCCTGGTGGCAGCGACGCTCAGTATCGGCGCCCTTTCGATGTCGGTCTGGGCCCACCACATGTTCGTGACCGGCGCAGTGAACCTGCCCTTCTTCTCCTTCATGACATTCATGATCGCGGTGCCGACAGGCGTTAAGTTCTTCAACTGGATCGGCACGATGTGGGGCGGGGCGATCAGTTTCGACACACCCATGCTCTGGGCGATCGGCTTCCTCACCACCTTCCTGTTCGGTGGGCTGACCGGAATCATCCTTGCCTCCCCGCCGCTCGACTTCCAGGTGTCCGACACCTACTTTGTCGTCGCCCACTTCCACTACGTGGTCTTCGGAACCGTGGTGTTCGCGATGTTCGGCGGCTTCTACTTCTGGTGGCCCAAGCTCACCGGGCGGATGCTGAACGAGCGCATCGGCAAGCTGCACTTCTGGTTACTGTTCATCGGCTTCCACACCACCTTCCTCGTGCAGCACTGGCTGGGCGTGGAGGGCATGCAGCGCCGGATCGCGGATTACCTGCCCACAGAGGGCTTCACCTTCCTCAATCAGGTCTCGACAGTGGGCGCCTTCCTGCTGGGTGTCTCGATGCTGCCGTTCCTCTGGAACGTCTGGATCAGTCGCAAGTCGCCGCTGGTGAACGTCGATGACCCGTGGGGCTGGGGCCGGTCGCTTGAATGGGCCACCTCCAGCCCGCCACCGCGGTTCAACTTCGACAGGCTGCCGCGCATTCGTTCCGAGTCCCCGGCCTTTGACCTCTCGCACCCCGCGGTCCCGCGGCCGGTCAACCCGACGCAGGAAGCCATTGATTCGGCTGTTGCAGAGGAGGCCCAGAAGTGAAGGCCGAACGGTGGATGTTCGTTTTCATCACTACCTTCTTCGTCGTGGTTGCGCCGATCTACTGGTTCATGTCGTACGAAATCATTGGAACGGTGGCACTGCTGCTGACCATCGCATTCAGCGGCATGCTCACGGTCTTCTTCACCGTCCAGTCGAACAAGATCGACGCACGCCCCGAGGACCGCAAGGACGGCGAGATCATCGAGGGCGCGGGCGAGGTCGGCTTCTTCCCGTCCAGCAGCATCTGGCCCTTCTGGTCAGCGGCGACGGTCCTTCTCATGGCCCTCGGCCCGGTTTTCGGGTGGTGGCTCACCCTGGTCGGTGTGGGCCTGGGCATCTGGGCCGTGACTGGCTGGACCTACCAGTACTACCGCGACGATTACCAGCACTGAGCGCGGTCGGCTACACACGAGACGGTCGCCATCCGGCATCTTCACCCATGGCGCCGCGTCGAGCCCTACGGTGCTGGCATGGAGAGATCTGAGCGCTGGGCGCACGCCATGGAATGGCCACTCACAGCCACGGCCGCGGTGTTCCTCTTGGCCTATGCCGTGCCGATTGCCAATCCCGGGATCCCGGCTGCCGTGTCCGGCACCTGTGAGGCAGTCGTGTGGGTTGCGTGGGCGATCTTTGCCCTCGACTACACCGTCAGGTTCGTCATGGCGGAGCGTAGGTGGAAGTTCGTCAAGTCGAACCTGCTGGATCTGGCGGTTGTCGCCCTTCCATTGCTTCGTCCACTGCGGTTGATCCGCCTGCTGGCCCTCATCTCCATCCTGCATCGGACGGGTAGCCAGGGGCTGCGTGGCAAGGTGGTCATCTACACAGTTGGTGCCACCGTTCTTCTCGTGACCGTAGGCTCATTGGCCATCACCGAGGCCGAGCGCGGTGAGCCTGGGGCGAACATCACCACATGGGGCGACGGCCTCTGGTGGGCCATGTCCACAATGACCACGGTGGGCTATGGCGACCGCTATCCAGTGTCCGTTACCGGGAGGTTGGTTGCTGCGGCACTGATGATTGGTGGCATCGCCCTTCTAGGCGTCATCACAGCGACCATCGCGTCATGGCTGGTGCAGCGCGTCAGCGAAGTGACGGAGATCGAGGAAGCCGCGACGCGCAAGCAGGTCGAGCTTCTGACGTCGGAAATCGCTTCTCTGCGCGGCGAAGTACTCGTTCTCGCCCGTGCCTATGGCGGATCGCCGGACGCCGAGGACGCCCGGCGATAGGTTGGCGCCCGGCACCCGAGTTCGGGGGCCACCGCGCAATCCAGGAGTGACCCCATGCCCATCGTTCGTGCGGCCCTTTCGGCCGCCGTCGCCGCGTCCGTGTTCTGCTTCATCCCGCTGGCTGCTGTCCCGGCGCAGGCCGTCCCGGCGACACAGCCGGCCATCACCCTGCCGTCAGCCGTCAACTACCACTACAAGAACTGCAAGGCCTTGAACAAGAAGTACGCGCACGGGGTGGGGCGGTCAAACGCGAAGGACAAGACCTCCGGCAAGAAGGTCACCAACTTCAAGCACAGCACCGCGCTCTACAAGAAGATCATCGCCCGCAACCACAGCCTCGACCGCGACCACGACGGGATCGCCTGCGAGAAGCGCTGATCCGTCCTCACCAGCTGGAGTGCAGGGGGCGCCCCTCGTTGTAGCCGGACGCCGACTGCACCCCGACGATCGCCTGGTTTCCGAACTCGGTCAGGGTGCGGGCCCCGGCGTAGGTGCAGGAGCTCCTGACCCCGGAAACGATGAAGTCGAGCAGGTCCTCCACGCCCGGACGGGCCGGGTCGAGGTACATCCGCGAGGAGGAGATCCCCTCCTCGAAGAGCGCGGCCCTGGCCCGGTCGAACGCGGACTGCGTCCTGGTGCGGGCGCGTACGGCGCGCGCCGACGCCATGCCGTAGGACTCCTTGTAGGGCCGTCCATCGGAGGCATACATCAGCTCACCGGGCGACTCGTGCGTCCCGGCGAACCAGGAGCCGATCATCACCGCACCAGCACCGGCCGCGAGGGCAAGGGCGACGTCGCGGGGGTGCCGGACGCCACCGTCGGCCCAGATGCTCTTGCCCGCGTCCCTTGCCTCCTCTGCGCACTCCAGAACCGCGGAGAACTGCGGCCGGCCGACGCCGGTCTGCATGCGGGTGGTGCACATCGCACCGGGTCCCACGCCGACCTTGACCACGTCGGCGCCGGCCTCGATCAGGTCGGCTGTGCCGTCCGCGGTCACAACGTTGCCAGCGACGATCGGGATGCTCCGACCGGAGGCCGCCACCACTGCACGGCAGCGCTGGACGGCGCTGATCATCCGTTCCTGGTGCCCGTGTGCCGTGTCCATGACGAGCACGTCCGCACCGGCCTGGAGCAGGTTCTCCGCCCGCCGTTCCACGTCGCCGGAGATGCCAACGGCCGCGCCGATCTTCAAATGGGAGTCCGCATCGAGGGCGGGGGAGTACAGCGCAGCGCGCAACGCGCCCTTCACGGTCATCAGGCCGACCAGTTGGCCGTCCATCACGGCGAGGGCAGCTTTGTGCCGCCGGGCTGACAGCTGGTCGAATACCTCGGTCGGGGTGGCGTCGACGTCGACGATGGTCAGGTCGGTGCTCATGGCTTCGTGCACCTGCGCGAACCGGTCGAGGCCCTCGGCCTCCGCGGCTGTGAGGGTGCCCACCGGCTTGCCGTGGTCGACGACGACCACGATGCCGTGCGCGCGCTTGGGCAGCAGCATCAGGGCCTCGCCGACGGTCGCGTGCGGCCCGATCGTGATCGCCGTTTCAAAGACGGTCGGGGCAGCCTTCACCCGTGCGATCGCGTTGCCGACGATGTCGGTGGGCAGGTCCTGTGGAATGATCGCGATGCCACCGCGGCGAGCGACGGTCTCGGCCATGCGGCGTCCCGCGACAGCTGTCATGTTCGCAACGATGATCGGCAGCGGGAGCCTGAGTCCGTCGGTGCTGGTCATGTCGACGTCGAGCCGCGAGGTGACCGAGCTGCGGCGTGGCGCCATGAAGACGTCGTCGTAGGTCAGGTCGTAGGAGGGTTTGCCGGTGAGAAATCGCACCGGTCAAGGTTAGCGGCCCGCCCAGCCGTGGACGAGGACCTGTGCGCCGTCGCCCAGTGGCCGGTAACCCATGCGCCCGAACAGCCGCCGGGCGGGGGAGTCGGCATCCTCGATCTGGAGCCAGTGGACCCCCGAGGCCGAGGCCACCATCAGTTGCTTGAGCAGTTCGAAGCCCAGCCCGCGGTGGGTGAACTTCGGGTGCACTGCCAGCAGTTGGACGGCGAACGCGTGCTCCAGCCGTAGCGCATCATCACCCAACTGTTGCGCGAGGTCCTTCGACCAGTCGTCATTCTGTTCTGCCCACAGCCATCGGTGGCCGTACCCGAAGCCGACGAGTTCGCCCACCTCGCGCGCGGTCACGGCAACCACGTCGCTGCGATCCAGCGCCAGGTCGTACAAGGTGGCGAAGAGCTCTGCGGTCTCACCGGCATCCCCGCCGGTCGAGAGGGCGTACAACTCCGCCACGTGCGCCGGTGCGGGTAGTGCGGCGCCGGACCGCACCACCTCCACCAACGGGCTCAGTGGGACACTCCGCTCTCGGCGGTGTCGCTGCCCTCGAGCGCGGGCGCGTCGGAGTGGTGGGCTGCCGCCTCGATCTCCTCTACGGTCGGGGTGGGCACCTGCCCGTCGGCGTACCAGCGCGAAAGGCGCTGCCGCGTCCGTCCGAGCTTCTCGCCGTTCGGCGGGAGTGCGTCGAGCTGCGGGTGCCGGGTGAGGGAGTAGGCCTCGCCCTGCGAGATCGGGACATGGGCCTCGCTGTAGCCGCCGTCGGGGCTGCGGACGATGATGTTGGTCTCCGACCCGTGCAGGACGCGGTCCTTGTCGGCACGCTGCAGCGACAGGCAGATCCGCTTGGTCACGATGAACGCCAGCACCGGCACGACGAACACGGCCACCCGCATGAAGTAGGTGACGTTGTTCAGCGACACCTGGAACTGCGTGGCGATGATGTCGTTGCCACCCGCCAGCCAGAGCATGCCGTACGCGGCCATGCCGGCCACGCCGAACGCCGTCCGGTTGGGAGCGTTGCGCGGGCGGTCGAGCAGGTGGTGCTCGGACTTGTCACCGGTGATCCAGGCTTCGATGAACGGGTAGACGGCCAGTGCCGTGAACAGCAGGCCCATCAGGGCCACACCGGGCAGGAAGATGTTCCACGACCAGGTGGTGCCGAGCACGTGCCACTCCCAGTTCGGGATGATCCGGATGGCACCTTCGACGAAGCCCATGTACCAGTCAGGCTGGGAGCCGGCCGTCACCTGCGACGGGTTGTACGGGCCGTACAACCAGACCGGGTTGATCTGGATCAGGGCGCCCATCAGGATCGTGATCCCGAACACGATGAAGAAGAAGCCGCCGGCCTTGGCAACGTAGATCGGGAAGAACGGGTACCCCTGGATGTTGTGGTTGGTCCGTCCGGGAGCGGGCCAGTGGGTGTGCTTGTGGTAGACCAGCAGGGCCATGTGGGCGCTGATCAGGCCGAGTAGCAGGCCAGGGACCAGCAGGATGTGCACCATGTACAGGCGCGGGATCACGAGCGTGCCGGGGAACTCGCCGGCGAAGACGAAGAACTCCGCCCAGGTGCCGATCAACGGGATCGAGCGGATCAGGCCGTCCACGAATCGCAGGCCGGTGCCGGACAGCAGGTCGTCCGGGAGCGAGTAGCCGGCGAAGCCTTCGACGAGTCCGATCGAGAGCAGGCCGACGCCGATGAGCCAGTTGAGCTCGCGCGGCTTGCGGAAAGCGCCGGTGAAGAACACCCGCAACATGTGGACGGTCATGGCTGCGACGAACAGCATTGCCGACCAGTGGTGGATCTGGCGGACCAGCAGCCCGCCACGGATGTCGAAGCTGATCGACAGCGTCGAGGAGAACGCTTCCGACATTCGCACGTGGCGCAGCAGCTCGTAGGAGCCGGCGTAGTCCACCTCTGCCATCGACGGCTTGAACCAGATCGTCAGGAACACGCCGGTGAGCAGCAGGATGACGAAGGAGTACAGCGCGATCTCACCGAGCAGGAACGACCAGTGGTCGGGGAAGACCTTGCGGATGTTGCTCATCAGCTTGGCGAGGCCGATGCGCTCGTCCACCCAGGTCGCGGGCCCGGCGAGCTTGCTCGGCCCCGGGTCCTTGGGCGGGGTTCGAACCTCCATAGCCGGGGATGCGGGGCTCAGTTCTGCTGGCTTGGCCATCAGCGGTCACCCTCCTTGAAATCCTTCGACGAGTCACGCTCGAAGTAGCTCGGCCCCACCGGGACAGTGAAGCCGCTCCTTGCCACCAGGTATCCCTCCGAGTCGGTGGTGATCGGCAACTGCGGCAGGGAACGCGCGGCCGGGCCGAACACCACGACACCGGAGTTGGCAAGGTCGAACGTCGACTGGTGGCATGGGCAGAGCAGGTGGTGGGTCTGCTGTTCCCACAGGCTGATCGGGCAGCCGACGTGGGTGCAGATCTTGGAGTAGCTGAGGATCCCGTTGATCTGCCAGTCCTTGCGTGAGTCGGGGATCTTGATGCTGTTCGGATCCATGCGGACCACGATGATCGCGGCCTTTGCCTTTCCCTGCTGGAACGCCGTCCCGTCCTCGATCTTCTCGAGGGTCTCGGGGACGGCGTTGACCAGCTGCCCGACCTCGAGGTCGGACGCCTTCAGCGGCAGGTAGCTGACGTCGTTGACCAGCCGGACGCCTTCTGCCCAGAGGGTCCTCTCGATGGTCTCCGCGCGCAGGGCGGGCGTCGGCCAGGGGCCGAGGTCGGCGAGGCTGACCAGGGCGGGGACGGCGATCAGGCCGAGCGCGCCCGCCATGCCGGTGCCGAGCAGCTTGCGGCGGCGGATGCCGGAGGCCTCGATGCCCGTCTCCAGGTCGGCCAGCACGCGCTCGCGGGCTTCCGGCGGGGACGCGGCGCCGTGGCGTTCGCCGACGATCTCCTCATCGCTCATCAGCGAACGGGCCCAGGCGATCGCAGCGACGCCGATCATCAGGGTGGCCAGGCCGCTGGTGAGGCCGAGCAGCGTGGTCTGCATCTGGAGGTTGGCCCCGAACAGGACCAGTTCGGCGTCCTTCGGCACCCCGAAGTAGACGAAGAGGAAAGCCAGCACCAGCACCGGAACGGCGGCCAGCATGCCGACGATCTGCCTGTAGGCGCGATCGGCGGCAGCCTCGTTGACGTCGGTGAAGCGGTGCTCGTGCTCTTCGAGGCCCGGATCGGGAACCGGCAGGTTCTTCTGCTCGCTCATGCGCGGGTCCCCCTGGTGGCGATCCAGATTGCGAAAAGGACCAGTGAGCCGATGCCGGCGACCCAGGCCCAGAAGCCTTCGGCGACCGGACCGAGGCCACCGAGCGAGAGTCCGGCGGACGGCGCCGCGTTGACCTGCTTGATGTAGGCGATGACCTTCTGCACGTCCTGGTCGGGAATGGCGCCGGCAGCGAACACCGGCATCTGGCCGGGACCGGTGCGCAGGGCCTCCCAAACCTGCTCGGGCGGGGTGTTCTCGATCCTCGGGGCGACCACGCCGTTGGGAAGGGCGCCGCCTGCACCCTTGAAGTTGTGGCAGGCCGAACAGTTGGTGCGGAACAGGTCGCCGCCACGGGCGGCACCTTCGGCGCTCACGTTGCTGGGGTCGTACTGGTTCTGGTCAGGGATCGCCGGGCCGTTGCCGAGGCTCGCGACGTAGGCTGCCAGCGCCTTGATCTCGTCATCGGTGAAGATCGTCTTGCTGCCTGGCACGGCCTGCGTGAGCGGGTTGGCCATGGGCATGCGCCTGGTACGCACCTGGAAATCGACCGCAGCAGCGCCGACGTTGGTGAGGTTCGGCGCGCCCTGCTGGGCCAGCCCCTCCGCGTTCAACCCGTGGCAGGACGCGCAGTTCACCGCGAACAGGTTCTTGCCTGCGGCCACCAGCTGGGCATCGGCAACGCCTTCTGCCGAGGAGCTGGTTGCCGGGGACACCGCCGCGTACACGGCTCCGACCAGGAACAGGCTGAGCAGGAGCAGGAGGGGCCGCGCCGCCTTGTGCCGACGTCCTGAGGTCAGGAATCTCATCAGGGTTCCTCCTAAGGAAGTCAGTGGTCAGCGCAAGATGTAAAGCACGAAGAACAGCACGACCCAGATCGCGTCAACGAAGTGCCAGTAGTACGACGTGACAATGGCGTGCACGGCCTGTTCATGAGTGAACCTGCGCGAGACGTAGGTCCGTCCCAACATGAGCAAAAATGCCACCAGGCCGCCGATAACGTGAAGGCCGTGGAAGCCGGTTGCGAGGAAGAACGCCGACGTGTAGGCGTTCGTCGAGATCACAAAACCCTCGCTGACGAGATTCGCGTACTCGAAGGCCTGGCCGCCGATGAAGATCGAACCCATGATGAAGGTGAGGGTGTACCACTCCCGAAGACCCCAGCCGCCGACCCTCGCGAGCGAGCCGGTTCGGCCGACCTGACCCCGCTCCGCTGCATGCACGCCGAGCTGGCAGGTGACGGAGGAGAGCATCAGGATCATGGTGTTGATGGTGGCGAACCACGGGAACGTGATCCCGAACCATGTGTTGTCTAGGTGTGAAGCGCCCCAGGCCCACATCGTGGTTGCTCCGGGCGCTGCCGCAGCCGTGGTGATCTCCCGCAGCGAGAAGTAGGCGGCGAAGAGTGCCGCGAAGAACATCAGCTCGCTGGCGAGCCAGATGATGACACCCACCGACAGGTTGTCGGGACGGGTCCTGCTGCCCTGTAGCCGACTTGAGGCGATCGTGTGCAGTGCGCCGGGACTGGCCCCGGCGGTTGCACTCAGCGGCGTGGTGTGGGCCATTGCGCCATTATGGCCAACACAACGCCCAATGGTCACCACCGGGGGCCGATAATTAGGCCATGGGATTCGCCGGGTGGCTCACGCCGTTGCACGCCGACCCGGCAAACCAGCCCCCGCCGCTGACGTGGCTCCGGCTGTTGACCGAGTGGAAGTTCGATCCGCTGTTCGCAATTTCCGCAGCGCTGGGCCTTGGCCTCTACTTGTGGGGGGTCTGGCGGTTGCATTCCCGCGGTGACGCCTGGCCGGCTGTCCGCACCTGGTCGTGGTGCCTCGGCGGCATCGGGACGGCGACGATCGCCGGCATGAGCGCGCTCGGCGCCTATGACACCGTGCTGTTCAGCGTCCACATGGTCCAGCACATGATGCTGACGATGATCACCCCGGTCTTCCTCGCGATCGGTGCGCCGGTGACCCTGCTGCTGCGCAACCTCGGAGCTCCCGGGAAGCGGCGGGTGATGCGCATCCTGGGCTCGTGGCCGTTGCGGGTGCTGTTCTTCCCGCCGCTGGCCACCGCCTTGCTGATCACGACCCCTTTCGCCCTGTACCTAACTGCGATCTACCCGTTCACGCTCCAGGTCGGCTGGGCGCACGACCTGCTGCACGTGTACATGGTGACGGTGGGCTGCTTGTTCTTCTTCCCGATCCTCGGCAACGACCCGATGCCCCATCGGTTGCCCTACCCGATGCGCCTGCTGCTGCTGTTCATCACGATGCCGGCCCAGGCTTTCCTCGGAACGACCATCATGGGGTCGTCCCGGCTGATCGCAGAGGATTGGTACCTGGCGTTCGGCCGCGCCTGGCCGCCCAGCCCCATCGACGACCAGTACTACGCAGGAGCGATCATGTGGGCCACGGGCGACCTGACGATGGGCGTGATCATGGCCGTGTTCCTCGCCCAGTGGTACGCCGACAGCAAGCGGGAGGCCGCCCGCGTCGATCGCAAGCTCGACCGTGAGGAGCGGATCGCTGCACAGCGGGCGGCAGCGAGCCGGACCGAGGGAAACCGTTACGATGACGCAGGTGGCGGCCGCGCAGTCGCGGCGCCGGATGAGGATGATCGATGACCGAACAGACGACTGCCCGGGTGCTGCTGTACTCCGACGATCGGACGACCCGGGAGCAGGTGCGCCTGACCCTCGGGAAGCGGCTGGCAGCCGACCTGCCCGAACTCGACGTGTTCGAGGTGGCCACCCAGCCGGTGGTGTTGCAGGCGATGGACGCAGGTGGCATCGACCTGGTGATCCTCGACGGTGAGGCCGTCCCTTCCGGCGGCATGGGGCTGTGTCACCAGTTGAAGAACGAGATCGAGAACTGCCCGCCGGTGCTCCTGCTCGTCGCCCGCGTCGCAGACGCCTGGCTGGCCACCTGGGCAGAGGCCGACGCGGTCACCCCCTTCCCGGTCGACCCGGTCCGGCTGCCGGCACAGGCTGCCGAACTGCTCCGGGCCCGGCTGGCGGCCCAGGCCACGGCGTGACCTTCACCTGGCCGCAGGTGCTCACCGAACTTGTGGGCAGGCGCGACCTGTCTCCGGAGGCGGCGACCTGGGCGATGGACCAGATTCTCGCCGGGGAGGCCACCAGCGTCCAGATCGCCGGTTTCGCGATCGCGCTGCGGGCCAAGGGCGAGACCGTCGGTGAGCTCACCGGGCTCTCGACGGCGATGCTGTCGCGGGCCACAGCGATCCAGCTGCCGCGCGAGGCCGTCGATGTTGTCGGCTCCGGCGGTGACCGTGCCAACACGGTCAACGTCTCCACCATGGCAGCGATCGTGACGGCAGCCACCGGCGTGCCGGTGGTCAAGCACGGCAACCGGGCCGCCTCCAGCGCGTGCGGTACCGCCGACTGCCTCGAAGCCCTCGGCGTGGCGCTCGACGTGCCCCCGTCCGCCCAAGCGGGTGTACTGGCCGAGGCTGGCATCGTCTTCCTGTTCGCCCCGATGTACCACCAGTCACTGCGCTATGCCTCGCCCGCCCGCGGCGAGCTCGGTGTCCCGACCACGTTCAACTTCCTCGGCCCGTTGGCCAACCCCGCCCGTCCGGTCGCGCAGGCTGTCGGAGTCGCGGACGGCCGCATGGCCCCGCTGGTGGCCGGCGTGATCGCCGACCGCGGGCATCGCGGCCTTGTGTTCCACGGCAGCGACGGCCTGGACGAACTCACAACGACCACCAGCTCCGACGTGTGGCTGATCCGGGACGGGGCGGTGCAGGCGACCACGCTGGACCCGTCCACCCTCGGCGTCGCGCCGGCCAGCCGGGAGGACCTGGTGGGTGGCACCCCTGCCCACAACGCCGGCGTGGTGCGCGAGGTGCTCGCTGGCCGGCCGGGCCCGGTGCGCGACATCGTCGCCCTGAACGCCGCGGCAGCGCAGCTCGCCTTCGCCGGCCCGGACCTGTCCGCGCCGCTTGCCGACCAGCTGGCCGGAGTCCTGCGGCGCGCCTACGACGCGATCGACTCCGGCGCGGCGGCCTCCGTCCTGGACACCTGGGTGCGGGTCAGCCAGGCAGCCAAAGCCGGGTAACCAGGAGCGCCACCAGCGGTCCGAGCAGCAGTGCCGGCCCGTAGGCGAACGGTTCGTCCACCCCCCTTCGCCACCGCAGCACCAGCGCCCAGACCCCGCCGACGAGCGTGCCGAGAACGAACGCAGCGAAGGCGAACGTCCCGCCCTGGCTGCCGACAACGATGCCGATCAGTCCGGCCAGCCGGACGTCGCCGAAGGCGAAGCCGTGGCTCACCCGCCAGATCAGCCAGAAGAGCCCTGCGCCAAGAGCTCCCGCCGCGGCCGCTGACACCAGCACCCGCCAGTCGCCTCGCAGCCACGCCAAGACCACGACCCCGACAACGGCCAGGGCCGTGGTCAGGTAGCTGAGCCGCAGGGGCAGGAAGGTGGTGCGCAGGTCGACCAGCCCCAACAGGGTGCCGAGGGTCACCAGGCCGACCCAGGGTGGCCACTGGATGGGTGGCAGGCAGGCGAACGCGATGGTGCCGGCTGCCGCTGAGCAAACGAACACCGCAACCCCGAAACCCGGCGTCGCCAGTTCGACGAACGGGGCCACGTCGCCCTCGTCCGGCGGGATCGGCAGCCAGCGCAGCAGTGCGGGCGTTGCGAGGGTAAGGGCTGCGGCGAGAGCCACGGCGAGCAGCGGCGCTGCGAGCAGGGCCGGGATGGGCACGAGCACAGGTTAGGCGAACATGCCCTGCTGGCGGGCCACCTGCAGCAACCGGTGCTCATCGAGAGCGAGGATGCGGCATGCGCACTCGCGAGGAATGCGGGACACTCGCCGGCCGTCGCGTCCATACAGCAGGCGGTGCACCAGTTGGGGTGGCAGGCGGCCCTGACGGGCGAGTACCGGCCACGGCAGGCCGGTGACGTCGATCAGGCGGTCAAGCAGTGCGCGGAACGGCGCGGCTTGTACCCAGTAGTCATGGTCGTTCACAACCGAGAAAGTCGAATCCGGGGGCCGATTGTGAGTCGGCGCCCCGGATTCTCAGGACTTCTTCAGGTTGGCTCTCAGCGCTGGGCGCGAACGAACCCTGCCTCGCGGGCCGCGTCCTCGGTGTTGAACCACACCTCGGCGATCGTCCGCTCGTAGGCGGCGCTACCCGGCACGTGATACTTCATCGATCGATCGTTGCCCTTGATGCTGTACCCCTCCGGCGGCTCGTCACCAACGTACGAGCCCGGACCGTAGGGGTTATCGGCTAAAGGGGGCGCATCGCCCTCTTCGACCTCGTCGGCCAGCTTGTCGAGCTTCTCCTCGATGTCGCCGGTGGTCTCCTTCGCCGCATCGGCCACTTCGACCGCCACATCCTTGGCGTCCTCGACCAGGTCGGCTGCCTTGTCCTTGGCGTCCTCGACCAGGTCGGCTGCCTTGTCCTTGGCGTCGTCGACAACGTCGGCGGCCTTGTCCTTGGCGTCGTCGGCAACGTCGGCCGCCTTGTCCTTCACGTCGTCGACAACGTCGCTGACCGGATCTGCGACATAGGCCGTGCTGGGCACGTGCGACTCCCACCCCGTGGACGGGTCGGCGAGCAGCTTCCTGATCGCGACGGCGATGGCACCGAGTGCTGCGCCGGCCAGCAGGATCTTGCCGAAGGTCTTCCAGCCCGACCGCTTCGGCCTTGCGGCCTTGCGGAGCTCCTTGGAGAGCGCCGCTGTGGCTGCTGCCACCTTGAGCTCACGTGCGAGCGGCTGGCGCGCGAGATCGCTGAGCAGGTCTGCCAGCTTCGGCAGGAAGTCCTCCTGGACGACCTCCCGTGCGCGGTCGACGGTCGGCGGGATCATTTGCAGCACATCATCGACGGCCGGCTTCACCCGTTTCACGGTGGCGTCCACCGCCGGCGTTACGCGGTCGAGTGCGTCGTCGATCACCGGGTGCACCTTGTCGAAGGTGTCCGCGGCGAGGCGAGCCCCGAAGATGCGGGCGTCCTTCAGCACCGGACGCACTCGCGCATAGGTCTGGTCAGCCAAACCCCCACCGTCGCGGAGCGCTTGCTCGACGTAGGGCGTCAGGTACTCGACAGCGGTGTGGGTCCCGTCCTCGACCGCGCTGAGTAGCTTCTTGCTCTTCACTTTGCCTCCCGGGAGCTCGGATGTCACCACCGTAC
>JADGPA010000013.1 GCA_017882685.1 Propionibacteriaceae bacterium
AAAGTGAACCGATGCTGAATCAGGTGGCCGACGGCGTCTGGGTCCGTCAAAGCGCGTGGGTCTGGAGCAATGCCATCGCGGTGCGCGGGGAGAGTGGGTTGATCCTGGTCGATCCCGGCATCGATGGTGCCGATCTGAACCAGCTCGCCGATGACCTGGACCGGCTCGGCCTCCCGGTGGTCGCCGGGTTCTCCACCAATCCCCACTGGGACCACTTGCTCTGGCATTCCCGGTTCGGCGATGTGCCGCGCTACGCCACCGCGGCCGCTGCCCACACTGCCAGTGAAGCCCGAGAGCGGGGGCAGAGGATGGCGGCGGAGAGCGCGTCGGGCATCCCTCTCGAGCTGATCGGGCTCGTCACCCCGCTGCCCGCGGACGGCGGGCCCGTGCCGGGCGAGATCCTCGAGCATGAGGCGCACGCCGTCGGCCACGCCGCGGTCCTGCTCGCCGACCGTGGCGTCCTGCTCGCCGGCGACATGCTCTCCGACGTCCTGATCCCGCTGCTCGACCCTCGCCGCCCCGATCGGGTGGGCGCCTACGAGAGGGCACTCGAGCGGCTGGGTGAGGCCGCCAGGCACGTCGATGTCCTGGTCCCCGGCCACGGCGCCGTTGCCGAGGGTCCCGAGGTGGTGGCCCGCTTCGCCGCCGACCGTGCCTACATCGACGCGCTGCGGCGAGGTGAGGAACCGGTCGACACGCGCTGGGGACCGCGCGGTTAGGTGCTGAGCAGCTTGCCCTGCTCGCAGAGGCGGCAGGTGCGGGATCAGGAACGCACACTCTGAGGCCCATCGGTGGGGTCGCGGGCTGCGCCTACCGAGCTTGCGTCCAAGACATGCACATTGCCGTGGGAACCCCTTACCGATCTTCTGGTGTCCTTGCGTCAGTAGTCGGGCATTCCGCTGGCGAAGAACCACATCGCCGAGGTGAGCCACACAACCACCATGATGGTGAAGAGCGCACCCCCGAGCCACGGCAGTGCCCAGCCGGGCATCCGGCGGCTGCGGAGGGTCAGCATCTTGGTGACGAAGACGCCGTAGAAGACGCAGCCGAAGAGTGAGTGAGCGAGGACTCGATCGCTGTAGGTGCCGAACCCGAGCGACCAGAGGCAATGGAACGCGACGGGCACCGAGAGGAGCACGGCCGTGACCCCCGAGATTCGGTGGGTCAGGGCCACTGCGCGGGGGGCGGGCCCATGTCCGATGCGCCCGAATATGCGCAGCGCCGTGACGATCTGGACGACGCACAGCACCATCGCTGCGCTGGCAAGGGTCACCTTCATCCAGATCAGGCTCGGAAAACCAAGTGTGGTGAGCGCGCTGCTGGTGGGTTCGTGGACGCGGCCATAGACCCCGAGTGCCACGGAGACGGCCGCGCCGATCAGGATGAAGGCGACGAGCAGGCGGGTTCCGCCTCCGGTGGCGGATGCCGGTTGTTGTCCATCAGGCGGGAGTGTGTTCATTTGCAGGTCCTCTCCCTGGGATCGGCAGGTGTCGGAATTGTCTCGCTTCGTGCTGAGGCGCAACCTTCTTACTTCTGCGCCCGGGGCATTCGACCCGGATCGGCCTCGATACAGCTAGTCGAGGGCGCTGGCAACCCCAGGGATGCGCCGGCGGTAGCCCTCGAGCAACTGCCGGCCGAGGCTGACCGATCCGACCAGCGGGTGGGTGGCGAACGCCTCCCAGGCGAGGTTCGCCGAATGCTCCACCGCCGCCCGGATGGTCAGCTGCTCGACCGCCTTCACCGACTGGACGAGGCCGAGCATGTGCCCGGTGAGTGGCATGACCGGGCGCCGGTGGATGCCGTCCGCGTCCACGTCGCAGGGCACCTCTACAACAGCCTCCTCGGGCAACCCCGGAACGGTGCCAAGGTTCGCCACGTCGACGATCGCCGCCGTGGGCTTGCCCCCGGATAGAGCGGTCATCAGGTCGAGCGCGACGGCCTGGTAGCCGCCCTCGGCGTCGTCGGCGCCACGTTCCTCGTCCTCCGAGCGAGCCTCGGCCATGTAGGTCTGCTCCCGCTGGTCCTTCGTTGCCCGCCAGAGGTCGAGTGCCTTGTCCGGCTGCCCCGCCGCGTCGGCGTAGAACCGCTCCTGCTGGGCGGCCAGGAACTCTCCCCGGGTGGACGGCGCAGCCATGATCCGGGCCACGGCCTCGCGATTGCAGTAGTAGTAGAAGAGGTATTCGTTCGGCAGCGCACCCAGCTGTCGCACCCAGTCCAGGCCGACAAGGCGGGCTTCCTCGATCCGTTCGAGCCGCTCGGTCGAGGCCAGCAGTTCGGGCAGGCGATCGACGCCGTCGACCTCAAGGGTCCGCAGCCAGCCCAGGTGGTTCAGGCCGACGTAGTCGTAGCGCAGCGAGTCGGCGCGGTCGCCAGCACCCACAGCAGCGGCGGCCCGCCGCATCAGCGCGATCGGGGTGTCACAGATCCCGACGACGCGATCGCCGAGGATCGGGCGCAGCGACTCGGTGATGATGCCTGCCGGGTTGGTGAAGTTCACGAACCACGCCTGCGGCGCGACAGCGCGGACCGTGCGGGCGATCTGCTGCATCACCGGGACGGTGCGCAGCGCATAGGCCAGCCCGCCCGGCCCGGTGGTCTCCTGCCCGAGGACGCCAAGGTCGAGCGCCACCCGCTCGTCTGCCACCCGTGCGGCGGTCCCGCCCACCCGGATCGCGCAGAACACGAAGTCCGCTCCGACCAGGCCTCCAGCGAGGTCGGCTCCAGCGGTCAACCTGAGCCCACGGGCAAGCGGCAGTTGGGCAGCCACGTCGAGGATCGTCCGCAGCCGTCCCGGATCGGTGTCGACCAGCGCCAGCTCGTCCACCGGGCCGGAGCGCGCCACGGCTTCGATGACCTGCGGCACCCGGAAACCGGCGCCCCCGATCAGGGTCAGCTTCATGCTTCGATAACCTCCGTACCGGCCCTGGCCATGCGTGCAAGGGTGCCCGGATCGGCGCCGCTGTTGGTGACCAGGACGTCGATGTCGTGCGCTTCGCAGACCGACAACAGGCCGGTGCCGGGGAACTTGCCCTTGTCGGCCAGCAGCACACTGCGTTCGGCGGCGGCAAGCATGGCCCGCTTGACCCCGACCTCGATGCCGGTGGTGTCCAGAACCTGCCCGGCGGCGTTCACACCTGACGTGGACAGGAAGCAGAGGTTCGCTGACAGCTGGGCCAGGGCCTGCTCGGTGAGGAGCCCCACCAGGGACTGGTAGGTGGTGCGCAACACCCCGCCGAGCACCACCAGCTCCGGTCCGGGCGCGTGGCGCAATTCGTCGACCACGGCGAGGCTGGAGGTGATGACGGTGATCCGCCGCCCGCGGAGTCGGCGGGCCAGCCGGGCGGTGGTGGTGCCGATGTCGAGGCACACGATCTGGCCGTCCTCGATCAGGGCAGCGGCGCGATCGGCGACCGCGTCCTTGTCATCGGCGCTCCGCCGATCGACGATGTCGAAGGAGTCTGAGTCCTGCTCTACCGAGCTGCCACCACCCCGTACCCGCCGCAGCAGCCCGTCGCTGCTCAGCGTGGCCAAGTCGCGGCGAATGGTGGAAAGACTGACGCCGAACTCGTCAGCAAGCACCTGGACGGACACGTCACCCTGCCTCCGAAGCCGGCGCAGGATCGCGCGCTGCCGTGTGTCAGTGAGCATGGGCTCATCGTAACGCCCAACTTCGAGCAATTGCGCGCATTCTTGTGCATGAAGTTGGTTGAGAGGCACCCGACTTTGTGCGATTGTGGGGACGTGGCACACACGACCACCGCCGAAGGAAGCACGCCCAGCGACGCAGCTGTGGTCGACGTGCTGCTCTCGGGCATGGTCTTTCTCGACATCGTCTTCACCGACCTGCCGCACGCACCGTCGCCCGGCCACGAGGTGTGGGCCGGCGGCATGGGCTCCTCGCCCGGCGGGATTGCCAACCTCGCCATGGCGACCGCCCGTCTCGACCTGCGCACCTCGCTGGTCGCCGCGTTCAGCGACGACGGGTACGGCCACTGGTGCCACGACGTGCTGGGACGGCAGGAGCGCGTCGACCTCAGCCGATCGTGCACCATCCCCGACTGGCACAGCCCCGTGACCGTGTCGATGGCCTACGACGGCGACCGGGCTATGGTCACCCACGGCCACGATGCCCCGCTGTCCACCGCCACGATGCTCGGCGACAATCCGCCGGTACCCCGCGCAGTGATCACAGAACTGGGCGATGAGCCCTGGTGGGAGCCCAGCCGTGAAGGTGGGGCGCTGGTCTTCGCCGACGTCGGCTGGGACCCGACAGAGCTGTGGGACCGGGCCGTGCTGCGCCGGCTCCCCGGATGCCACGCCTTCACCCCCAACGAGGTGGAAGCGATGGCCTACACCCGCACCGATACCGCTGCCGACGCGCTGTCCAGCCTCACCGAACTCGTGCCGCTCGCCGTCGTCACCCGTGGGTACAAGGGAGCGATGGCTATCGACCAGACCACTGGCGAGCAGGCGTCCGTCCCGGCACTGGACGTTCCCGCGCTCGACCCCACCGGTGCCGGTGACGTGTTCGCCGCCGCCCTCGTGTTCGGCACCCTCGGGGGCTGGCCTCTGGCCGAGCGCCTGCGGTTCGCCGCACTCGCGTCCTCCCTTGCCGTGCAACAGTTCGGCGGCGGCCTGGCAGCACCCGGGTGGGGCGACATCGCCGACTGGTGGACGCGCACCACGCGGGCAGCCGCGGAACAGAACCCCGCCGCCGTCGCGTTGACTGGGAGCTACGGCTTCCTGACCGAACACTTGAACAGCCACGAGGGACGCTCGGTCCGGCGCGCCTACGCCACCATCGCCCGACTGTCTGACCTGTAACGAGTTTCCGGCCACCGCTGGAGGTGGCACCGAGAGGAGAAGAAGTGAAGGCGTATAGGACCGGCGGGAACGTTCGCTGGACGCGTGCTGTTGCCGCCGGCGTCGGCGCGGCGCTGCTGGTGCTCACCGTTGGGTGCGCACCAGGGGTGGGCACAACCGAGACCACCGCCCCGGCCAGCCCGCGGGCGTCGGTGAACATCGACCCGACCTCGATGGGCAACGTCACGTTGACCATCTGGGACCAGGAGGTGCGCGGCGGCCAGAACGACGAGATCACCGAGCTGAACAAGCAGTTCCAGGCGAAGTACCCCAACATCAAGCTCGACCGGCACGCGCAGTCCTTCGAAGACCTGCAGAAGACCGGACGCCTCGTGCTCACCGGACCCGACGCGCCCGATGTGATCGAGGCGAACAACTCCCGCAGCCAGATGGGTGCCTTCGTCACCGCCGGTCAACTGGTGTCCCTCGACCCCTACGCCGAGGCCTATGGCTGGAAGGACCGGTTCCCGCAGTCGGTGCTGAGGCTTTCGTCGTATTCCACCAACGGCAAGGCCTTCGGTTCGGGCAGCCTGTTCGGGCTGCCGCAGGTCGGCGAGGTCGTGGGCTTCTACTACAACAGGGCAAAGCTGTCGAAGCTGGGGCTCTCGGTGCCGCAGACGTGGGCCGACCTCGAGCAGCAGCTGAAGACGATCAAGACCGCCGGCGAGACGCCGCTGGTGCTCGGCAACCTGGAGAAGTGGCCGGCGATCCACGTGTTCGGCCCGCTGCAGGGTGCCCACACTCCCGCAGACGAGATCACCAACCTTGCCCTCGGCAACCCCGGCGGCGACTGGACTGACCAGACCAACCTGGCCGCGGCGACCGAGCTGCAGGACTGGGTGAAGGCCGGCTACCTCAACTCTGACCTGAACGGTGCCGCCTATGACGACGTCGTTGCCAAGTTCGGAAAGGGCACAGGGGTCTACTTCCTCGGCGGTTCCTGGAACACCCCGACCGTGGACGCAGCACTGAAGGGCGACGTCGGGTTCATCGCCCCGCCGCCGGTCGAGGCGTCCGCCGGGCCGTCGACCACCGGTGGCACGTCGCTGCCGTTCGCGGTGACCTCGGCGTCCAAGAATCCGGACGCGGCCGCCGCCTACATCAACTTCATCACCAGTGATGACGCCATGAAGGTGATCGCAGCCAAGGGCAACCTGCCGGTGCTGCACGCGTCGGAGCTTGCTCCGGCCTCCGGGGTGGGCAAGGAGGTGTACGCCGCCTATGAGCTGGTGACCACCAAGGGCCACCTGCTGCCGTACCTCGACTACGCCACGCCCACCTTCTCCGACACCCTCGGGGCGGCGCTGCAGGACCTGATCGCGGCCAAGAAGACGCCGGCGGAGTTCGGCGCTGCGTTGCAGAAGGACTATGGCGACTTCATCAAGGGCTGAGCCTCGTCCGTCACGGCTGGCGCGGCAGCGTCGCGCCAGCCGCGAGGGACGAAGCGCGGCAACGCCCTACCTCTACATCGCCCCGGCGTTCCTGCTCTACGCGGCGTTCCTGCTGTTCCCGCTGGTGCGGGCCGCCCAGTTCTCGCTGTACGCCTGGGACACCGTCTCCCCCGCGAAATTCGTAGGCTTCGGCAACTACGTGAAGATGTTCAATGACCCCGACCTACTCGGCTCGTTCGGGCACTCGGCGATCCTGATCCTCTTCTACGCCGTATTGCCGATCTGCCTGGGCCTGGTTGTGGCCGCCATCCTCAACCGGGCCCAGGTCCGCGGGCTGGGTTTCTTCCGGACGGTGATCTTCCTGCCCCAGGTGATTGCCATGGTGGTGGTCGCCGTGGCCTGGACCCGGCTCTACTCCACCGACGGTTCGATCAACGCATTACTGCGCATCCTCGGCCTCGGCGACCTCGCACGAGCGTGGCTGGGTGACTACACCTTCGCCCTCCCAGCGGTCGGGCTGATCGGCACCTGGGTGGAAACCGGCCTGGTCACCATCCTGCTGCTGGCCGGCATGGGACGCACCTCGCGTGACCTCTATGAGGCCGCCCGGCTGGACGGGGCCGGCCCGGTGGCGGAGTTCTTCGCGATCACACTGCCGGCGGTGAGGGGTGAGATCGTGGTGGCGGCGACGCTGACCGTCGTGGCCGCCCTGAAGAATTTCGACGTCATCTACATGACCACACGGGGCGGCCCGGGGACGTCGACCGCCGTCCCGTCCTATCAGGTGTACAACCAGGCGTTCGGTCTGGGTCAGGTCGGCATGGCCACAACGATCGGCGTGACCCTTGCCCTGCTGATCTTCGGGATCAACCTCGTGCTCAACCGGCTCGGCGACCAGGCGGTGGAGGACTGATGGCCCGGCGAGGCAACACGTCCCCCGTCGAGGTGGGGATCAACTACGTGGTCCTGTTCGGGTTCGCAGTGGTCTCGCTGTGGCCGATCGTGTCCATCCTCGCCCAGGCGTTCGGCCCGTCCGACGCCTCGGTCGCGCCCGGCGGGCTGCACCTGGAGAACTTCGTGATGGCGTGGAGCCAGGGGCAGTTCTCCACCTACATGCTGAACTCCGTGCTGGTGTCGGTCACGGTCGTGATGGTCTCGGTGGCGCTGTCGGTGCCGGCCGGCTACGCGTTCGGGACGATGACGTTCCGCGGCAGCACGTGGCTGTTCTACCTGTTCCTCTTCGGGATCATGGTGCCCACAGAGGCGATCCTCGTGCCCTTGTTCTTCGACCTGCGTCAGCTGCACCTGGTGAACACCGTCGTTGCTGTGGCCGGGCCGCAGGTCGCGCAGTCGATCGCCTTCGGAACGTACTGGATGCGCACCTATTTCCGCTCCGCGGACCGGGCGATCACCGAGGCTGCGATCATCGACGGTGCCGCACCGCGGCAAGTGCTGTGGCGCGTGCAGGCGCCGATCGCGCGGCCGGCGATCCTGACCCTTGTCGTGCTGATCTTCATGTGGACGTGGAACGAGTTCCTCATTCCGCTGGTGATGTCCCCCACGGGCACCCTGCGAACGGCTCCGCTGGGGCTGGCGTTCTTCCAGGGCCAGCATGTGACGAACTATGCACTGATGGGCGCTGCAGCCGTGACGGTGGCGGCTCCCGTGGTGGTCGTCTACCTGTTCGCGCAGCGCTACTTCATCGCAGGCATGACCGAGGGTGCGGTCAAGTAGCCCACGGCGTCGTAGCGTGACCCTGTGACACGGGGCAGGTACGACGCGGTCGTCGTGGGCGGCGGCCACAACGGGCTCACCGCAGCGGCCTACCTCGCGCGGGCGGGCCGCAGCGTGTTGGTGCTCGAGCGGGCCGACCACCTGGGCGGTGCCACCGGTTCGCACCGAGTCTTCCGCGGTGTCGACGCCCGGCTGTCCCGCTACTCCTACCTCGTCTCGCTCATGCCTCGGGCGGTCCGCGACGAGCTGGGGCTGTCGCTGGACCTGCGGCGCCGACGGATCGCGTCCTACACGCCCCTGCCCGGCGACCCAGCACGCGGCATACTCGTCGACACCGGGGACGACGGCGCGACACAGCGCTCCTTCGCTGCCATCGGCGCTGAGGCCGACCATCGTTCGTGGCAGGCGTTCGCCGCGCGTACGCACGCGCTCGCCCAGGCCGTGTTCCCCGGCGTCACCGCACCGCTCCCGACCTCGGCGGAGGCCCGTTCCGCCGTCGGGGACCGGTGGTGGGCCGATCTGCACGCACCGCTGGGCGAGCTCGTCGAACGCACCTTCGCCCACGACCTCGTGCGCGGCGTCGTCCTCACCGACGCGCTCATCGGCACCTTCGCCGACGCCCACGATGCGACGCTCGCGCAGAACCGCTGCTTCCTCTACCACGTGATCGGCGGCGGGACGGGCGACTGGGACGTTCCGGTCGGTGGCATGGGTGCCGTCGTCGAGGCGCTCACCGATGCCGCCCGCGCCGGTGGCGCCGAACTGTTGACCCGCGCGGAAGTTCGCGCGGTGAACCCGGCTGCCGACGGTGCCGAGGTCGTGTGGACCGACGACGACGGCCGTGAACACACGATTGCCGCAACCCACGTCCTGGTCAACGCCGCCCCACGCGTGCTCGACGGACTCCTGGGTCTCGAACCGGCCGACAACGGACCGGAAGGAAGCCAACTCAAGGTCAACATGGTGCTGCGCCGCCTGCCCAGGCTCCGGGACCCGCAGGTGGATCCGGGCGTTGCCTTCGCCGGCACCTTCCACATCAACGAGTCCTACGAGCAACTGGCCACCGCCTACGCCCAAGCCGCCGAGGGCCGGATACCGACGCTGCCGCCCGCGGAGATCTACTGCCACACGCTGACCGACCCGTCCATCCTGGGCGCTGACCTGCGCGCGACCGGCCACCACACGCTCACCCTGTTCGGCCTGCACATGCCGGCGCGCCTCTTCCGCACCGACCCCGACAGTGCGCGCCACGCGGCGCTGGCTGCGACGCTGCACTCACTGGACTCCGTGCTCGCCGAGCCGATCGAGGACTGCCTCGCGCTGGATGCCGACGGCCGTCCGTGCCTCGAGGCCCGCTCCCCCGTCGATCTCGAGGACGACATCGCATTGCCCGGCGGCCACATCTTCCACCGCGACCTGCAGTGGCCGTGGCTCGACAGCGACGCCCCCCGCACACCAGCCGAACGCTGGGGCGTCGCCACCGCCCACGAGCGCGTCCTGCTGTGCGGGGCGGGCGCCCGAAGAGGCGGTGGAGTCAGCGGCATACCCGGCAGGTCGGCGGCGATGGCCCTGCTCGAGGCAGCCCCACGGCCCTGACCGCAAATCAGGAAGCGGGCGCAGACGGATGCTTTTCGTTGTTCAGGGGTACGTCTTATCCCAGCGAACCCACTCGGGTGCGTATTAGGCAGTCGGCGCTCTCGCACGACTGGAAGGAGTCTTCCATGGCCACCATCTTGTGGATCGTTGCGGTGATCCTGGTCATCAGCGGTATCTTTGCCATTCTCCGCAAGCAGCTGCTCTGGGGAATCGTTCTGATCGTGGTTGGGCTCCTGGTCGGTCCTGGTGGAGTGAGCATCTTCCATTGATGCTGAACCACCCCGATCGGGGCCGTCAGTACTCGCGCAGCCTCAGAGGTCGTTGCCCGCGTAGGAGGAGTTGAAGCTCTTGTTGGCCAGGGGAAAGTCGGGGACGATCGTGTCCGCGAGGGCGATTCCGAGGCCCGGCCAGGTGTGGAACGACGGATCCACCACTTTGACCCTTGTCAGGACACCCCCGGGGCCCACCTCAACGCGGTGCACGAGCGTGCCCCGCCAGGCCTCAACGACACCGAGCCCGGCGCCGACACCGTCGGACGGCGTCAGCGGAGCCGTCGCGTCGAGGGCTGCGATCCTCGCGCTCAGGTCTGCGACCAGTCCGGCAGCGACGGCGATCTCCCCCACTCGGACGTCGAACCGCGACCAGACGTCGCCGGCCCCTGCCGTGACGATCCGGAAACCCTCGCCAAGGTCGACGAAGGGCTGGTCGGCCCGAGCATCAACCGCCATCCCCGACGCCCTGGCCACATAGCCGAGCACACCGAGACTCCGTGCCCGCTCCGGGGGCAGGACTGCAGTGGTGTTCAACCGGTTGGCGACCATTGGGTGGTCGGTGGCGATCTTCGCGAGCTCTGCAGCCTCGGCGGCAACCGAAGCCAGGAGGTCGAGGTCCGGCGCGGCGACCAGGTCGGCGCCACCGATCCGGATGGCACCACGCAACAGCCGGTGACCGGTGAGGCGGGCGTTGTGCCGCAGCAGGGTCTCTCGCAAGCGTCCGGTGTGCTGGTTGACGACACCGAAGCCGGCGTCGTTGACGATCGCACCGATGTCGTTGATGTGGTTGTAGAGCCGCTCGCACTCGAGCAGCAACGCCCGCGTGAGCTGGTCCCGCTCCGGCACCCCGATGCCGAGGGCGTCCTCGACGGCCATCACGTAGGCGAGGCTGTGCCCGACGGCGGTGTCGCCGCTGATCCGTTCGGCGAGAGCGATCCCGTCGGCGAGCTGGCGGCCCTCGAACAGCTTCTCCACGCCGCGATGGACGAAGTAGAGCCGCTGGTACATCCGCACGATGGTCTCCCCGACAACCGAGAACCGGAAGTGCCCCGGCTCGATCAGCCCGGCGTGCACCGGACCGACCGGGATCTCGTAGACGCCCTTGCCGGTCACCTCTGCGAACGGGAAGCCCGCGTGGGAACCGAAGTCGGGGTTCGGGTCGGCGTCGGACAGCATCGGGTGGAAGCTGGTCGGCCAGTGTCCGTGGCGCACAAGCCGGTATGGCTGGGGATGGGCGCGCGGCACGATGCCGTAGAGGTCGCGCATCTCGCGCTCGAACCGACCCGCAGGGTAGGAGATGCCGGCCAGGGTGGGCAGCCAGGCGTCGGCCCGCGGGATCTCGACGACCACCTCGACCCGTTCGCCGGCCGTGCCGAGCAGCACGTGGACGATCCGGAAGCTCGCATTGGACCCGGCGGTGCCGTCTTCGTGGGCTGCGACAAGGGCCAGCCGGAAGCCCCGGGCGAGTTGGGCGGCGATGGCTTCTGAGAGCTGGTCCCTGCTGACCCGAACGACCTCGGGCTGGGCCAGGCGACTCATCGCGCACCGCCGAGGGCCGTGACCGCATCCAACAACGGGACGGCCAGTGGCCAGGCAGCGAAGCCCATGACGGCGGTGACGCCGAGGGCGATCCCGATCGGGATCTGGCGGAACCGGGCCGGCAGGTCCGGCGGCGCGGGCGAGGTGCGGGCGGCATCCGGGTCGAGCTCGGCGCCGACGGTCATCGCCAGCACATTCAGGGCGATCCCTGCGAACACCATCAGCAGCAGCGCGCAGGCAAGCACCATCTGCCAGCCCAGACCGCGCTGGAAGCCGGCGACGATGATGGCGACCTCCGTGAAGAACGTGACGAACGGCGGGAAGCCGAGCAGGGCTGCAGCGCCGAGCAGGAACGGCGCGCCGAGGTCGGGACGCCGCCGCAGCAGGTTGCGCACGTCGGTGATGTCGTGGCTACCGGTATAGCCGAGGATGCGCCCGGCCAGCACGAACATCGAGGACTTCACCAGGCCGTGGCCGAGCATGTGCAGCAGGACGGCTGCGATCGCCAACGGGCCACCCGCCGCCGCTCCGAGTGCCAGCAGGCCCATGTGTTCGATGCTGCTGTAGGCCAGCAACCGCTTGAAGTCCTTCTGGGTGATCACCAGTCCTGCGGTCACTGCGAGGGAGAGCAGGCCGGCCGTGGTCAGCAGACCGCGCATCAGCTCCGGGCCGAGCGCGACGTCGGTGATGGCCTGGACCCGCAGGATGGCGTAGAAGGCCACCGACAGCAGGACACCGGACATGAGTCCGCTGACGGTCGCCGGAGCCTGGCTGTGGGCGTCCGGGAGCCAGGAGTGGATGGGCGCCAGCCCCGCCTTCGTGGCGAAGCCGAGGACGGCGAGCGCTGCGCCGGCGCGGGTGAGCGCCGGGTCGAGCCCGCCGGCGTGGGCGAGCAGAACCACCCAGGACAGCGAGGGCTCTCCGATGTTACGGCCTGCCGCAGACAACAGGACGAGGCCGAGGAACGCGATCGCGACCCCGACCGAGCCCAGCACCACGTACTTCCAGGCGGCTTCGAGTGCACCACGGCCACCGCGGGATCCGACAAGGAACGCTGTCGTGATGGTGGTAAGTTCGATCGCCACCCACATCAGGCCGAGGTTGTCTGCGACGACGGCGAGGCTCATGGCTGCGAGGAACAGGCAGAGCAGGCTGGCGAAGGATCCGATGTTGCGGTTGCGATCGGTCCGGTGCGGGATCCCGCCCCAGAGCGCAACCACCGCCACAGCCCCGACGACGGTGAGCATCCAGGCGCTCAGCGCGTCCACCCGGAGCAGGCCGCCCGCCGTGGTGAGCGCCCCATCGGCGCTGACCGCCAGGATGAGTGCAACTCCCACGCACAGCAGGACAACGGCAGCGCTGACCGGCAGCCAGAGCGTCCAGGAGCGGCTCCGCAGCAGGATGCTCAGTGCAGCCAGCATCAGCGGCAGGATGAGCGGGATCCAGATCAGTGCGGCCATCAGTCGTGCAACTCCCTCAGTTCGGAGATGTCGATGTGGCCCTGTTCAGCCTGCAGTCGCACGACCAGCACCCCGAGGATCAGGACGACGAGCAACACGTCCAGCGTCGCACCGAGTTCAACAACCAGCGGCAGGCCTCCGGAGGTGAGGAACGAGATGGCTGCGATGCCGTTGTCGAGCATCAGGAACCCGACCAGCTGGGTGATCGCGGAACCGCGAACCAGCAACTGCCAGAAGCCGAGCAGCACCAGCGAGACACCGACAGGAACAGCCTGGGAGGCCGGATCGGTGCGATTGCCGAGGATCGGTCCGCTGACCGCGTAGGCCAGCAGGGTGAGCCCTGCGGCTCCGATCAACTCGACGGCCGGTTTCACCCGGGCCGAGTGCTCACGGGTCACCCCGATCATCCGGGCGGAGCGCAGCATCGCCCACGGCATGACCACGGCCTTCACCACCAGGAGCAGACCGGCGACCAGGAATGCCGAGCCCTCCCCTGCGTGCAAGCCGACAGTCAGCACCAGCCCGGCCAGCGCGATGCCCTGGACCACCAGCAGCCCGATCGCCCGGACGATGGAGCGGCCCCAGATCTGGAGGACGGCGGCGAGCAGCAGCAGGCCGGTGGTCGTCGCAATCAGTTGTTGATACAGATCGTTCGACATCGGCGGCCTCCTTTCAGAACACCAGGTAGGAGGCGCTCACCGAGAGGAACGCCAGGACGAAGGAACCAGCCAGCAATTCGGGCACCCGGAAGAGCCGGAGCTTGGCAATGAACACCTCTGCTGCGGCCAGCACCGAGCCGAGGACGAGCACCTTGACGGTGATCGCGACGATCCCCACACCCAACGTGAGCGGTGACGCGTCCTGTCCGATTCCCCAAGGCAGCGCAAGGTTGGCCACCAGGCCGAGGAGGGCTGTCAGCCGCAGCCAGGAACCGAGCTCGAGCCAGCCGAGGTCGCGACCACCGCTCTCCAGGATCATCGCCTCGTGGATCATGGTCAGCTCGAGGTGCGTGGACGGGTTGTCGACCGGCAGCCGTCCCGTCTCTGCGATCACAACGACAACCAGGGCGACGATGGCCAGCAGGCTCACCGGGTTCAGCAGCGAGGCCGGCTCGGCGCGGCGGGTCTGCACGATAGCCGCCAGGGCCGAGGTTCCTGCCGGGACGCTCAGCGCGTAGATACTCAGCAGCACGGTCGGCTCGACGAGGGCTGCGATCACCATGTGCCGGCTGGAGCCCATGCCGCCGAAGGCCGTGCCGGATTCCAGGCCGAGAAGGGCCAGCGCCACCGTCCCGAGCAGGAGGACGGAGACCACGACGAACAGGTCACCGGGGATGCTCGCCAGCGCGAGAGTGCTGGCCAGCGGGATCAGGGCGCACAGCAGGAGGCTCGAGGTCATCAGCAGGATCGGGGCAACGGTGAGCACCGGGGTGGACCCGGGTGCCCGGGTGGGTTCCTTCGCCAGGAGCTTGCGCAGGTCGCGCCACGGCTGCCCGATTCCGCCGCCGACGCGGCCTTCCAGCCGGGCGCGGGTGGTGCGCATCACGCCGATCAGCACCGGCGTCACCGCGACGGCGAGCACCAGCTGGATCACGATGACCACGACGGAATCGATTGTCATAACGCCACCAGCACGAGCACGAGGACGAGCGCTGCGAACGAGAAGCCGACGTAGCGGTGGATGCTGCCGTTCTGGACGGTGCGGGCGAGGTCGCCCAGCCGTCCCGCCCAGCGGGTTGCCGGCAGGTAGAGGCGGTCCTCGATCACGTCCCCGGTCGCCTGGGTGAAGGTCATCTGTTCGACGAGCAGGGGCGACTGGTCGTGGCGCACCACGTCAACGAGCTGGCTGGCTTGCAGCGAGGAGCGGAACACCCGGACCAACGGCTCGGAGTAGCTGGTTGCGTTGTACTCCATCCGCGGGCTGATCCGTTCGCCGCCGCAACCCCACGCCAGGTCGACGTCCCTGCGGGGGTGCCGTCGGGCAAGGACTGCGTTCATCGCGACAAGGGGGATCAGGATCCCAAGGGTCAGCAGCGTCAGCGCGACGGGGTTGAGGACCACGTCCACGGTACTGAGCAGCAGGCCGGCGCCACCGGTGGTCGACACTCCCCCGGCCGACACTGCGCCGGCAAGGGCCTGTGCCAGTGGGCCGGGCACCAGCCCGAGTCCGACCACAAGGACGGCACCGAGGACCATGGCGACGCGCATCGCCGGCCCGGCTTCGTGGGCCTCGGCAGCGGCCTGGGTGCGAGGCCGGGCGAGGAAGCCGATGCCGTAGGCCTTGACGAAGGTGAGCAGCCCGAGGCCGACGGTCAGGGCGACGACGCCCATCGTGATCGGGATGACAATGGCGATCAGCCGGTCGGCCCGGGCGTCCACGTGGATGAGCGATTGCAGCAGCGCCCATTCTGCGACGAAGCCGGAGGTGACTGGCAGGGCGGCGGCGCCAAGGGCACCGATTCCGAAAGTCACCGAGGTCCAGGGCATGCGGGCGGCAAGGCCGCCGAGCAGGTCGAGGTCGCGCTCACCGGTGGCGTGCAGCACTGAGCCTGCGCCGAGGAACAGGACGGACTTGAATGCCGCGTGGCTGACGGCCAGCAGCAGCGCTGCCACAAGAGCGACGTCCGCGACGCCGTTCTGGCCGGCGTCCCGCAGCAGCAGCCCCACCCCGATCGCAGTGGTGATCAGGCCGATGTTCTCGGTGGTGGAGTAGGCGAGCAGTTTCTTCAGGTCGGCCTGGACGGAGGCCTGCAGGATGCCGTAGAGGGCCGAACCTGCACCAAGGGCGATCAGGACGATCGACCACCACCGGGGCCCGTCGGGCAGCAGCCTGAGGATGAGCAGCAGGATGCCGTAGACGCCCATCTTCACCATCGCTGCGCTCATCGCAGCGGACATGTGGCTGGGAGCCTCGGGGTGCGCCTGCGGCAGCCATACATGCACCGGTACGAGCCCTGCCTTTGTGGCGAATCCGGCGATGAGGAGGACGAAGGCGAGGCTCGCGGCCGGGCCGGCGACGCTCGCCGCAGCCATCGTTGCCCAGGACGTGCCACCGGCTGCTGCAGTCAGGACGCCGAATCCTGCCAGCAGGAACAGGAAGCTCAGGTGGGTCATCACCGCGTACCAGATCGTCGCGCGCCGCACGGGCTCGCGGGTGGCGTGGTCGGCGAGCAGGAGCACCGTTGAGCCGCCGGCCATCAGCTCCCAGGCCAGAAGGAAAGTGACGGCGTCGGCGGCGGCCGGCACCAGTTGCATGCCGACGGCGAAGACGGCGAACGCCGTCCACCCGGTGCGGGAGGCCGCAGGGCCGTGGGCGTAGCCGATGCCGAAGAGCGCCGCGAGGGCAACCACGACGCCGGCCAGCGCCATGAACAGCCCGCCGAGCTGGTCCGGTGCGAGCAGCAGCGGTTCGAGCGGCACTGTCAGCGGGAGGGCGACCGGGATCCGCAGGCCGGTCCCGACACCGCCGAGGAGCGCCGCCGTCCCGGTGGCGGCCGCCGCGATCCCGGCGCAAACGATCGGCGCCCCGGCCAGCAGGCTTCGCAACCGGGACGGGGCAACGACGGCCGCGAGGATCGCGAGCGCTCCGAGCAGGAGCTGGGCGAGCAGACCGGCGTCCACCAGGTTGATCGCAGATTCGAGGACCGTCATCGGCGGGTCACCGCACGCAGCGCCGCGATGATGGCTTCCGGTGCCGGCGGGCAGCCGGGCACATGGACGTCCACCTGCACGAAGTCGTCGACCGAACCGGCCACCGCGTAGGATCCGGCGAACTGCCCACAACCCCGGGTGCAGTCCCCGATGGACACCACCACCCGCGGGTTCGGGGTGGCATCAACGGTGTTGACCAGGGGCTCGGCCATGTTCTGGGTAACCACGCCGGTGACGGCGACGACGTCGGCGTGCCGGGGCGAAGCGACCAGTCGGGCCCCAATCCGTTCGGCGTCGTAGACCGGGCCGAAGGCTGCACCGATCTCCAGCTCACAGCCGTTGCAGGAGCCGGCGTCGACGTGGCGCACCTGGACGCTGCCGCGCAACGCGCGTGGCGGCTCGAAGCCTTCTCGAACCTGGAGGTTGTGGTCAGTCGTCGAGCCGAGCGGTTCGGCCACCCGGCCGGTACGGGCGATCAGCCTGAGCAGGCGCGCGGTGCTCACGCGCCGCCCTCGCCCTCGGCACTCGCCTCTTCGTCGAGATCAGCCTGCAGTTGCGCCTGATCTGCCAGCAGCAAGCCGAGAGTGGTGCGGGCGGCGGCGAGCAGCTCCCTGATCGAAGGGACCATCATGGCGTACAGCACCTCACCCCCCAGCCGACGTTGGCGAACGATGCCGGCCCGACGGAGGACCCCCAGCTGCATGGACAGGGTGCTTGGCTCGACCTCGATGGTGGCGAGCAGCTCGTGGACCGCATGCTCCCGTTCGCAGAGCAGCTCGAGCACGCGAATCCGAATCGGGTGACCGATGGTGCGGAACAGCGCTGCCTTGGCTTCGTGCAGCGCAACGGGCACCGTGACTCCCTGACTTCATGACTTCGAGAACTAGCGTACACCCCGGTCGACCTTGTGTCCGATCGGCGTCATGCCGCGGCACGGAGGAGGAGTATGAGGACTAGTCGACAGCCGTCCGGTAACGATTCGGGAACTCATGGGAAGTGAAGCAGATGCGACAACGCGAGTTTGATTTGGACACAACCTCAAGGGAAGCCGTGTTGCGGATCGGCGCTCGGGGTCGGTTGATCCTGGTTCATCCGATGGCCAACCGGGGCACGGCGTTCACCCTCGCCGAGCGGGCGCAACTGGGCCTTTCGGGCCTGTTGCCGAGCCGGGTGACGACCATCGAGGAGCAGATGCGGCGCACCTACGCGCAGTACCTTCGCTCACCGTCGCCGCTGTCGAAGTTCATCTACCTCTCCCAGTTGCGGGACCGCAACGAGGTGCTGTTCTACCGACTGCTCAGCGAGCACCTGGAGGAGATGCTGCCGATCATCTACACCCCGACGATCGGCGAGGCGATCGAACGGTTCAGCCATGAGTACGTCGGCGCCCGCGGCCTCTTCCTCTCGATCGACCACCCCGAGGTCGTCGAGCAGTCCCTGAGCGACTTCGAGCTGGACGCCGACGATGTGGACCTGGTGGTGGTCACCGACTCCGAGGGCATCCTTGGCATCGGCGACCAGGGCATCGGCGGTATCCAGATCGCGATCGGCAAGCTGGGCGTGTACACCGCAGCCGCCGGCATCCACCCGCGCCGCGCGATACCGGTGGTGATCGATGTCGGCACCGACAACCTCGGGCTGCTGAACAGCGACCTCTACCTCGGCGAGCAGCATGCCCGCGTGCGCGGCGAGCGGTACGACGAGTTCATCGATTCCTTCGTGCGGGCGGTGACCAAGCTCTTCCCCAACGCGATGCTGCACTGGGAGGACTTCGGCGCCGGCAACGCCCACCGGATCCTGAACCGCTACTCCGACCAGATCTGCACGTTCAACGACGACATCCAGGGCACGGCAGCCGTGGTGCTGGCTGCCGTCCTTGCGGCCGTTCGACTCACCGGCATGCCGCTGCCGCAGCATCGGGTGGTGGTCTTCGGGGCCGGGACCGCAGGCGTGGGGATCGCCGACATCATCAGGGAGGCGATGTCCCAGGCAGGCCTGCCTGCTGACCAGGGGTACGCGCAGTTCTATGCCTTCAACAGCCGCGGGCTGATCGTCGAGGACGGCGTTCACGTCCGCGACTTCCAGCTGCCCTACGCCCGCACCCGCGCAGAGGTGGGTTCCTGGGACGTGGCTGATCCGTCGCGGATCACGCTCGTCGAGACCGTCCGCAACGTCCAGCCGACCATCCTGATCGGCACGTCCGCCCAGAACGGGGCGTTCAGCGAGGACGTGGTCCGGGCCATGGCCGAAAGCTGCGCGCGGCCGATCATCCTGCCGCTTTCCAACCCCACCAGCCGGGCCGAGGCGCACCCCGCTGACCTGCTCGAGTGGACCGACGGCAGTGCGCTGATCGCCACCGGCGGCCCCTACGGCACCATCCGGCACGGCGAGACCTACCACACCATCGCCCAGGCCAACAACGCCCTGATCTTCCCCGGCCTCGGCCTGGGGGTATCCGTGGTGAAGGCGACCAGAGTGACCCCGGAGATGATCTATGCCGCAGCGGACGCCCTCGCCGGACTCGTGAACGAGTACCGGCCCGGCGCTTCCCTGCTGCCCTCGATGAACGACCTGCGGCTGGTGGCAGCGACAGTCGCGAAGGCTGTCGCCAGGACCGCAGAGGAACAGGGCCTTGCCCGTCGTCCGATGACCAACCCGATCAACGACATCTACCAGCTGATGTGGAAGCCGGAGTACCCCAAGCTGGAGATCCTGCCCGCCGATCCCGCCTGAACACGGGGCGCGCCCACGTCAGGCGGCGGTCACCCCTGCTGTGGTCCCGGAGTTCCTGGCGCTCGTCCGCCAACCGTCAGCAACCCCGGTCACCCGCACCTTCAGCTTCTGCCCCAGGTCAGCGGACGTCACGGAGTAGGACGGCCGAACCCTCGGAAAGTAGCACCGAAGTCACCCCGGCTTGGCCTACTTTGAAAAGCCCACCCCGGACGTTGGCGCTGGTGCGCGCCATCAACCTCTAGGCGAGCTGTGCGCAGATGTCCAGCTTCTTGCCGCTCTGCTTCACCACCTTCCACACTCCGGCCGCGTCGACCTTTATGACCACAAGACCCGAGTACAGCGTTGCGGACGGTCCGTGCACGTCCGTGGGGAACAGGAGCACGACGTTGTGCCCCAGCAGTTGGATGGTCTGGGATCCGTCCCTGTTGTAGACGGTCCAGCTCAGTGAGCCATTCGCCGGCGTGGAATAGGGCTTGGTGGTCGTGGTCGCATTCGTGAACGTGAGCGCCTGGCCTTTGCCGGCCGAAAGGATGACGCGGACATTCCCATGACGGTCCTTGAACTCGCGGTGGATCGCCGGGCTGTCGCCCGAACCGGTAACAGTGAGCGAGAACGTGCAGACCTCCCCGGCGGCGAAGGTCGCCGTCCACGGCGTGGCGGCGGCCGAAGCCGGGGTAACCACGCCGATCCCAGCGAGCGCGGTTGCGGTGACGATGGCTGCGACCCTTCGAAGAGTGGTGAGCATTGCAGTGACCCTTCTGGCGCCAACTTGGGGCGGGGGCGCCCTCCGCGGATCCTCCGGTGACGGAGCCGACCAAACGAGGGCGAGGCGTCGTCCTCGACGCTGACGGCTCCAGACTTGTCGATGACCTGGCAGCAATCCTCATCTTCACGCTAGAACTCGGATGGCTCCTTCGAGCGGGAATCAGGGAATCCGGTGCGAGCTGCCCCAAGAGCCCTCAGGCGAGGGAGTCCCAGGGATGGCAGGACGGCGAGGCGCTCCCCCACTGATCGCTGGGCTCGCCTCGACAGAGAGCAGCTCAAGGCCCAGGTCGCGGATCTTGGCGAGAATCCGGTGCAGCTGCGCCTGGTCGGCCACGGTGCCGCACAGGGTGGTCGTGCCATCCACCTCGCCGGAGACGGTGAACCCGTCGAACCAGTCAGCCCAATGGGCGTCCAGCCGTCCGCCGACCCGCAGCGTATATCCAGCGGGCTCGTGCCCGTAAAGGGTCATGTCGTCGCATTCCCGCTGGCTGCAGCACGGACAGGCTGACGCCGGCTCTTCCCGCGGCGGATCGCGAACTCCGCGACGGCAAGGTTGATCGCCCACGCAGCGCCCATGGTCAGGTCGTGGGCGAGCACGCTGGTGCCCACCAGCCCAGGCCCGATCGCTCCGGTGAACGCCTGGGTGCCGGCGCCAAGCGCGAGCGCGTAGGCACGCGTCATCCAGGCCCGGTGTCGAGTCACGTCCCCGCGCCGGATCGCGGCGAAGCCGAGCACGACACTGGCCGCCATCGCCGTCCCCACGGCGATCCGGAACCCGACCAGCAACAATCCACTTCCCGGCTTCGGGGCGTAGGCCAGCGTTATCCACAGTCCCGAGAAGGCCACAGCCAGCGCAAGCGGCACGAGCAGGCGTCCGGCCGTGCGATGCCATCGCGGGTGGCGTTGGCGTAGGCGCGACGAGAACTGGAAGGCGCCGAGCAGCGAGTATGGAATGACACTGGCGATGTGCACGATCACGGGGAGCGGCGAGGCGTCGATCCGGGCGTCCACCGGCATGAGGCTGGGTCCGCCCGCCAGGCCCGTCAGTCGCAGCGAGCCCGAGATGGCCGGCACGAGGCTCAGCACCACAAGGGCGAACGGCACCCACCGGGCCGAGGCCCGGTGGGTGCTGGTGGTCGTGGTCATCGGGCTACCGCGGGCTCGGGCAGCGACCGGGTTTCTGCAACGGCACCCTGGGCACGGAATGTGAGCCACAGGGAGGAGCCGAGCGCGATCAGGGCCAGACCCGTCGGGACCGCGAACAACCGCTGGTTGATGAAGGGCAGGAACGGAATCAGGATGCTCAGCGGAGTGGCGACGGCGAGCATGATCGATGCCCAGCGGGCGAGGACGTTGGCGCGGAAGAGTGCGATCCCGAACACCAGGCCACCGGCCATGTAGGTGACTCCGACAAACGAGTTGAGCGAGCTCAGCAGACCGATGTCGAATGCAGCCTTGCCGCCGAGGGCGACACCGATGGCCGCGCTGACGTACTCGGGTGACGTGTGGACGATGGCGGGCAGGATGACGACGGCGGCGACCTCGACGGTCAGCATTGCGAGGAACGCCGCACCGAGGATCAGGTAGCCGATCAGCCCGAGCACGCCGGCCTTCTTGACCTGAGGCAGGTACATGCCGGTGATGCCGATCAGGGCGAGCACCGTGAAGCAGATCTTCATCGTCTGCCGGACGGCGAACTCGGCCGTGCTCACGAAGGCCAGGTCCACGGGTGGGTGGTTGATCTGGACACCGCAGAACAGCAGGCCCGCGACGATGGCGCTGACGCCGGCCGCCCGGGTGAGTTGCGTGGTGGTGATGGACATGTGAGGCTCCCTGGTTCGAGGTCTGCGGCGGTGCCGCTGCTTGTGAGACGAACCTAGGAATCGACGGGGTGAGGCGGCGTCACCCTTCGATGTGATCGCCAATGTGATCTTCGGGCGGTGCTACAGCAGGCCGCGCTCCCGCGCCTGAGCCACCGCTGCCCGCCGGGTGGTGACGTCGAGCTTGGTGAAGATGTGTTTGGTGTGGGTGCGGAGCGTGTTGTGGGAGACGAACAACTCGCGTGCGATCTCAGGTCCGCTCAGCTCGCTGTCGAGCAGCCTCACCACCTGGAGTTCGCGCTCGGTCAGGGCGTCCGTTGGCTGCAACGCGGTGGCGGGATGGGCTGCGTCAGCGCCTGCGGTCGTGTCCTGCGCACGCGCGAGCAGCTCCCGGATCTCCGGGAGGCTCCCGGCCCGCCCCGAGGTCTCGGCTGCCGCCTCGAGACGGCGCAACAGGTTGATCGCCTCCCGCTCGTCCGGACCAGCCGGGTTCCCGGCGAGAACGAGGCGGACGAGGGTGAGGTGCTCGTACTGCCTGAGATAGCTGACGTCGTCGGCGAGCGTCACCCCGCTCTCCGCCACCCAGTCGGTGGCGCGGGCCAGGTCTCCGGCGGCGATCCACACCCGGGCCCGCATCGCGGCGATCGGGCGCACGTTCGGGTAGTAGCCGGGCCGGTAGTACCCGTCCGCCTCATCGAGCAATCCGATCGCACGCTCACAGTCGCCGCGAGCCTCGGCCAGGCGTGCGGCAGCCACGAACCAGCGGTAGCGGCTCTCGCTGTTCGGCTCGCGCTCGGCGAGCGGCCGCGCTTGGGCAAGGTGCTGCTCGGACGCCGGGTCTCCCGCGTCCAGGTCGAGCTCCGCCAACGCGACGTGCAGGTCGGACGTCGCACGCGCCGCTCCCGGCCCGAGCGCCTCGGATGCCGACAGCGCCCGCCGGCACAGGTCCCGCGCCCTGTCGGGCCGCCCGGCCACCGTCCACATCTCGGCGAGGAGCGCCGTGCTGCTGAGTTCATCAACGAGCGCTCCCGCCGAGTGCAGGCTCGCCACCGCGGTGGTGAAGGCTTCCACCGCCGCTGCGATGTCACCCTCCGACCAGGCGGCCAGGGCGAGGAAGCCGGCAGCGCCGCCTCGCCAGAAGTGGTCGTCAGGCCCGGCGGCGTCCAGGGCACGGCGCGCATGCCGCACGATACCGGGCAGGTCGCCGCGCGCCTGCGACAAGGACGCCCGGTAGATGGCGATCGTCGCGGGCAGGGTGCGCAACTCCTCTGTCTCCGCCCATGGGGGCGGCGTCCCGAGCGGGACGGCGGCCAGCAGGGCGTCGGCATGGTCGAGCCTCGCCTCCATCGCGTCCAGGTCGCCGGCAACGAGCGAGGCCCAGCCCTGGAAGGTGGTCAGCAGCGGGCTGCGTCCGATCGTGTCCTCCGGCAACGCCCGCAGCCAGCCGATCATCGCGGCGTCACGCCGGTCACGCCGGGCCTCTGGCAGCGCCGCCTCGATCAGTTCGCCCGCATGATCGACGTCCCCGGCGGCCAGCGCGTGCCGGATCGCGTCGTCGATGAAGCCGTTGGCCTCGTGCCAGGTACTGGCGCGCCGGTGCAGCACCGGGGCCTCACCGGGTCGTTCGGCGAGCAGACGGGCGCGCAGCACGTCGGCGAACAGGTGGTGGTAGCGGAACCAGACCAGCTGGTCGTCCAGCGGGACGACGAAGAGGTTCGCCCGCTCGAGGCGGGCAAGGGTGTCGTTCCCACCTTCGAAGCCGCTGACCGCATCGCAGAGGTCGCCGGTGAGCCGATCGAGCACGGCTGTGCGCAGCAGGAACTCGCGCACGTCGTCGGGCTGGTGTGCCAGCACCTCGTCCATGAGGTAGTCGACGATGTACCGGTCATCGCCGGCGAACCGCTCGATGAAGCCGGTGGCGTCCTCGCGCCCGCGCAGGGAAAGGGCCGCGAGCTGCAGGGCGGCGATCCATCCTTCGGTGCGCTCGCCGAGAGCGTCGACATCGGTGGCAGCGAGCTCCAGACCGGTGGCGGCGCGCAGGTAGTCGGCCGCCTCCTCACGGGTGAAACGCAGGTCTGCGGCACGGAGCTCGACGAGCTCGCCGCGCGCGCGCCACCGCGACAGCGGAAGGTCCGGGTCGACGCGCGTGCTGATCAATACGTGCACCTGGGGCGGCAGGTGTTCCACGAGGAACCGGACGCCGTCCTGCACGTCGTGGTTCTCCAGCAGGTGATAGTCGTCGAGGACCAACCAGATCTCCTCGGTCACTCCGGCGAGCTCGTTCAGCAGCGTGGTGATGGGCTCGGGACCGGGAGGCTGGCCGGCGTTGGCAAGCTCCTTACAGGCCTCGCGAAGGCCAGGGACCAAGGCCTCCAGCGACGCCACGACGTACGGCCAGAAGGACGCGGGGTCGTTGTCGCCAGCGTCGAGGGACACCCAGGCCACCTTCTTCGACGGGTCGGTTGCCGCCCGCGACCACTCCGCGAGCAGCGTGGTCTTCCCGAAACCGGGGGGCGCGGACAGCAGGGTGAGCCGCGCCGCCGCCCCCGCGTCCAGCCGCTCGAGCAGCCGGGACCGCACCACCAGTCCCGGGCGCGCCCTCGGGACGTACAGCTTGGTTGTCATCAGCGGACGTGCCACGAACTCCTCGCTCCCCCACACGCATCACCCGGTGCGGCGGTGACGATCGCCCCCACGGTAGCGGCCGCAACGCAGTGTCACCATGAGCAAACAGCGCACGCGCCAGTACCCGCGGAACCGCGCAGCGGGTCACGTCACCATGCGATCAGGCAAGCGGTGCGGGCACGCGGGGCCAGATGGTCCTGCTGACCGGGGAACGATGGCCGATCCAGGCCTGAAAGCCACCGTCGGAGGCCCTCTTCTGCCACGCGTAGGGGCCATTGCGGCCTCGCTCAGCGAACGAGTCGACCCGTCGCTTGCACTCCAGGGCCGCCTGTTCCTGTTCGCGCTCGCTGAGGCGAGGGTTGTACCCGATCAGCGCCGCCACTCGGCCACCGGGCAGCTGGTCGAGGATCAGGTACGCGTCGTAGCGACGCCGACCCGCAGGCCCTGATCGATCACGTCGTTGTCGGGAAAGGCTGAGGCCCACCAGTCACGGAGTCGTGCGTCCTCGAAACTCATGGCGGCTGCCTCGTCTCTCACCTGGTGGCCCTGTTGTCCTTGTGGAGACAAAGCCCCGGGAAGTGTCTGGCTCCGACTGCAAACTCAGGCCGGCAGGCGTTGACATCTCTGCCTTGTGGGAACTCTTGATCGACGCCGCGGGGGACGGCTTTCGATCAATAATCCGGGGGGCCACATTTTGGAGGGTGCGCCTACCGGCCTTGAAACCAATATGGCAGCCATTAGTCATTAAAGCTCCCGTGGCGGTATGGGTACAACTGACCGATCCGAACAGGTTTGGTTGGCTGAATTGACGAATAGTAGTGCGCCCGGAAATAACCGTTAGCCACCATTTCGGTCGCAAATACTGTCTGACAAGGTATTATCGCGGTGCGACTCTCCGCTGGTGACGATCGAACGCGTTCCCCAGGGAAGGCAACACTCAAGCACCTAGTGACGGTTTCAAACGAGGAATTCGCGAAAACCCCACCCGGCATCGGGCGAAGATCGACGCTCATGTCGTGACGTATCGCACATTTTGGTGATTTCCCCCTCCGCGACACGGAAAAGACCCCCTGCGAGCTTCGATGCGAAGCTGGATTGTCCACCCCGCCGTCCAGACTGTCACCCGTTATCAGATGTTCCGTCCCTTCCCGGCCGGATCGTCTCGGGCGGAGTATCCGCGCTGAGGATCGCCCGCACTGCGGGCCGAGCGGCGCTGGCAGGAATCTGCAGCTGGTCAGGCTGCACGGCCCGCCAACCCCCACGTGGGGGTCATCGACCTGCAGATTCCCCGCTTCGTCAGCTAATCCGCCGAGGCCTTCGCCGCGCGACCAGCAGCGCACCGATCACGATGCTCATCAGGCCAACAAAGCCAAGACCCCAGCCGGCCCCACCCGTGAAGGCCAGGGCTTCCGAGCTCGCGCCGAAGCGGTTGGTCACGGTGATGGTCAGTTGCTGGACGGTGTCAGGGTTGTCCGCCGTCACGGCGACGGACTGATCGAAATCGCCGTGGTCGACGGCGCTCTCCAGGGCCCCGCCAGTGCCGGTCTCGGCGCCCCAACAGTGGGTGCCGGCTGGCAGCAGCAGGGGCTGCCCTGCATCATCGAGGAGCTGCGTCGAGCCCGCGCCAGTGATGGTCACGTCACCGGCGTACAGCGGCGTTCCGTCGGCCGACTGCGCACACGTGACGGCGATCGTGAACACCGTGTCCCCGTGCTCCCCCGCGCCTGCGCCGGTCAGCTGCTTCACGATCGTCAGCGTGCCCGCCGAGTACTGGTTGGCCAGCTGGGCCGTCACCGCCGTGGTCGTCCCTGTGACGTTCACCGGGATGGCGAGCGTGTTCGCCCCGTTTGCTGTGTGCTGGGTGACCGTGCAGATCGAGCCGACCGGAATCGGTCCAAGGACGCCGGACTCGACGTAGCCCTGGCCGTCCACCGGCACCAGCGTCAGGTCCTGCTGGAACACGGGGGCGGTCGCGCCGTCCAATGCGCACTCGACCGTGAAGTTCGCCGGGCCAGCGAAGATCACGCCGGTGCCGGTGAGGTCCCAGTGCAGGACCAGTGAGCCGCTGCGGTAGTCGTTGGTGACCTCAACGGAGACCGGCTCGGCTCCAACGGTGACCGTGGTCGGGCTGATCGTGACCTGGGCTGCCGGGATCGCGAGGGACGCGGCCGGCTCCGACACCTGGCAAGACGCCCCGAGCGGCAGCCCGGTGACGTCGACGCTGCCGGCACCGGTGATGGTGCGAGTGCTCCCACCCGGGATCGTCACCGGCACCGGCTCGCCCACGACAAGACGCGTGCAGTCCAGACGGACGGTGTAGGTGCCGCTGGCGTAAGGCTCGGCGGTTGTCGGCGCGCCGTCCACCTGGAGTCGCTTGGTCACCGTCACGGTGCCGACCTCGAAGGTGTTGGTGAGGGTTGCGATGTTGGCTTCGGCGTTCGCGTCGATGCTGATCGTGACCGGGTCGGACGGGACGGTCGCGCCACCGGCCGCTGTCTCGGTGACAATGCACTCGGAACCAACCGGCACCGGGCCGAGCGGGTCGCTGTCGAGCCCCGCCGCGCGGGTGAGCGTGACCGTTGTGCTGAAGACGTCGTGCGGTGTCGCCACCCCGTCCTCTGCCAGCGTGCAGGAAACGGCGAACCGGAACTCCCGATCGCCATGGATGCCTGCGCCGTCGCCGGTCAGCACCTTGTGCACCGAGAGGGTGCTCGTGGTGAAGTCGTCGATGACCGTCAGCGTCGCGGGCCGGTCGGCGTCCGCCGTCACCACGGCCGCGATCGACGCGGCTGCGCCCGCCCCTGTCGTCGGGTCGTAGCTCACCCCCTGCGGAGCCAGGGACGCGGCTGTTTGGGTGACCGTGCAGCTGGCGCCCACCGGCAGGCCGGTGACCAGGCGCTCCCCCGGCCCGACGCTCGTCCAGCTGGCACCGCCCGGCACGGGGACGTCCACCGTCACGCCGTTCACGTCACGGGTGCAGGCGACCGCTGTGGTGTAGCGGCCGCCGGCATACGGGTCGGCCGTTGACGTCACGCCGTCGAGCGTGAGGCCCAGCCGCACCCGCAGGGAGCCCTCGGTGAATGTGTTGGTGAGCGTTGCGGCGTTGCCTGCACTGTCGGCGATGCTGACCGTCACCGGCAGTGCCGGCTGGTCTGCGCCGCCGGCGGCGGTCTCGGTCACCGTGCAGGAGGAACCGACCGGGATCGGGCCCAGCGGGTCGCTGTCCAGGCCGGCGGCCCGGGTGAGGCTGAGCCCCGACGCCGAGAAGACCGCATGGTCCAGGCCGGAGGTGTCGGTCAGCGTGCAGGATACGTCGAAGGTGAACTCGCCATCGGCATAGGTCGCGGCACCCGCACCAGCCAGCGCCTTGCTGACCAGAAGCATGCCGGTGTGGTAGTCGTTCGTGACCGTGACGTCGACCCCGTCCGACGCCGGAACACTCACCAGCGGATGGTCGACGCTCACTTGGCCGGCCGGGAGCGCGAGCCCTGCGGCCACCTCGGTGGCCGCGCAGGACGCGCCGGTCGGCAGGTCGGTGTAGGTGACCGAACTGGCACCGGTGACGGTGCGCACGCCGTCGCCGGCATCACCTACCGGGGCGGAATCCCCGGGGATGTCGAGGTAGACCGTTGCGCCGTCCACGTTGCGGGTGCAGGTGAGCTTCAGCTGGTAGGTCGCGGAGCTGTAGGGCTCGGCCGTGCTGGGCTTCCCGCCGACGAGAATCGCCTTGCTGACCCGCACCGAGCCGGTGCTGAAGTCGTTGACGAGCGTGACCGGCGACGGGTGGGCGGGATCCTGGCCCACGAAGAAGGTAGCGGGTTCTGCAGGCGTGTTCGCTGCGCCGGTGGCCGTCTCCGTGACGGTGCAGTCGGCCCCACTGGGCAGGTTGGTGATCGTCCAGTCCGGCTCGGGCCTGGTCACCTGGTGGTCGACCGCGAAGACCGTCACCGGTGCGGTGGCGTCGTCGGCGTCGGTGTCGAGGGTGCAGGCGGTGTGCAGCGTGAACGGGCCGTTGCCCCACGCGGCTGCACCGGTACCGGTGACCAGCTTGGTGATGGTCGCTGCGCCCATCCGGTAGTGGTTGGTGACGGCGACCGTGACCGGCGCCTCCCCGATTGTCAGGTCGGCTGTGGTGGCGGCCACCGCCGGCCTCCCGTCCAGCTGGACGGTGACGAGGGCAGCATTTCCGCTGCCGGTCTCTGTGACCGAGCACGCGGCGCCCTGCGGCAGGCCCGTGATCGGGTGGTTCTCCCCCGCAGCGAGGGCGAAGGAGGCGTCCTGGGTGGGCAGGCTCAGCGCCGTGCCGTCGAAGTCGCAGGCAACGGTGAAGCGGTAGCGGCCCGGATAGGCCACCGGGTGTCCGTCGGCGTCGAGCGCGCCACCGTCATCGACGGTCTTGGTGACGGTGAAGCTGCCCACGCCGAAGTCGTTCACCAGCGTCGCCGTTGCGGTGTTGGCCGTCGCGGTGTCGTCGGGAATCGTCACGTCGGCCGGGTCGGCGGCCGAGGTGGCCCCGCCGGCTGCCGTCTCGGTCACACGGCAGTCGGAACCGACCGGAATCGGGCCCAGCGGGGCGGACGTCAACGACCCTGCGCCGAGGGTGAGCCCATCGACGAAGACAGGATCGCCAAGCCCGGCGAGCGCGCAGCGGACGGCGAAGTGGAACGGCCCGTCGCCGAAGGCTGCACCGGGTCCGGTGACCTGCTTTGCAACGATGAGCGAGCCGGTGCGGTAGTCGTTGGTGATGCCGAGTTCTGCCGGCTGGGCCGCTCCGGTGACGGTGACGATGGGCAGCGAGTAGCTCACCGACTGTGCGATCGGCGTGCTGGAAACCTCTGTCGCCGAGCAGTCAGCCCCCACCGGCAGCCCTGTGTAGAGCGCCTGCCAGCTGCTGGCGGCGTCGATCGTCCGCTCCGCAGCACCCGGCACAGGCACGACCTCCGCGACGCCGTTCACGAGCCGCGCGCAGTCCAGTCGGACGCCGAAGTGGCTCGTGGCCAGCTGGTCGGCCCAGCCGCCGGTGGTCGGCTTCACGCCATCGACGGTCATCGTCTTTGTGACCAACACGGCGCCCGTGCCGAAGAAGTTCGTCAGCCGCACCTGCGTCGGGGTGGCGGGCTGGTTGGCGACCACAACGTCCTGGGGTCCGGTGTGGCTGGTGGCGCCGCCGTCCGCGGTCTCGGTGGCGGTGCAGTACGCGCCGGTGGGCAGATTGGCGACCGCCCAGGTCGGGTCGGCCTTGGTCACGGTGCGGGTCAGGTCGTACACGACGACGGCTGGCGTGGCTGCATCAGCGTCGGTATCAAGGGTGCAGGCGAGCCGGACGCGGAACTGGGCGTTGCCCCAGTCGTCGGCACCGTCGCCCACCACCTGCTTGGTGACGGTGATCGCGCCGGTGTCGTAGGCGTTGGCGAAAGCCACCTGGTTCACCGAGGGGTCGTCCTCGAAGAACGGCACCCACCCGCGCCGGAGCGTGAACGACGTCGTCGCAGCGGTGGCTGCAGCTGCGGCCGTGCCGTTCTGGGTGACCTGTACCGACGTGTGCGGGGCCGCACCCACTTCGGTCTCCGCGACCGCGCAGGACGCCCCGGCCGGCAGCCGGGCGAAGGCACGGGAGCCACCGTCGGGCAGCTCGAACGCCTGGCTGAGCACAGGCACGCCGTTCAGGGTGCAGTCGGCCTGGAACCCGTAGGACGCGTGGTAGCCCACCGACTGGCCGTCTGCGTCGAGGGCGCCGCCGTTGCTCACGGACTTGGCAACGGTGAAGCCGGCGTACTCGTAGGTGTTGGTGAGGCCCAGCTCAAGACCCTGCAAGGCTGCCGGTGTGCCCGCGGTGACCACGGCGGCGTTGTCGTAGCTGTCCAGCGCTGTGTAGGTGCTGCCGGCGCCCTGTGCGTCCACCTCTGTTGCGAAGCAGTGGCTGCCCAGCGGCACCCGGGACGGGAGCCCTGCGGCGTCGGTGACGTTGACCCTCTGCCCACCGGCGATGGTGACTCGGCGGGAGAACACGGTTCCGGCCACCCCGTCGACCTTCACCTGGCAGGTCACGTCGATGACGAAGCTCGCTCCGGTCGCCCACGGTTCGGCAGCTGCCGCGCCGCCGAGCTGCTTGGTGAGCCAGACGGTGCCCGCACTGAACTGGTTGGTGAACGTGGCCAGATTGGCCGCGGCGTCCTCGGCGATGGTGAGGGTGACCGGGTCGGGCACGACGTCGGCGCCCCCGGATGCGGCTTCTGTGATCACGCAGACCGCGCCCACCGGCACCGGGCCGAGAGGGTCGGAGGCGAGCGTACCCAGCGTCGAGCCGGCGGGACGGCTGAGCGTCGTGGTGGCATGGAGGACCTCACCCGCGCCGGCGAGGGTGCAGGTGGTGTCGAAGCGGAACGGCCCGTCGCCGAAGGAGTCGGCGCCGGCTCCGGCCAGCTGCTTGCGGATGGTGAGCGCAGCGGTGTGGAAGTCGTTGGTGACGCCGAAGGCCTGCGGGCTGGCCGGGTCGGCACCGATCGTCACGGTGGCCGGGCTGATCGTGGCCCGCTGGCTGGCCGGCGAGCTGCCGGTCTCGGCGAGGGTGCAGGTTGCCCCGGTCGGAAGGTCGGAGAAGTCCGCGGTGCCGCCGCCGGTGATGGTGCGGCCCGCGCCGCCGGGGACGGCGATCGGCGTGGCGACGCCGTTGACGAGGCGGGTGCAGGAAAGGGCGACGGTGTAGCTGCCGGCCGTCCACGGTGCTGCGGCGGTTGGTGCACCGTCAACGGTCAGGTGCTTGCTGACCCGGACGGCACCGGCGGTGTAGGTGTTGCGCACCGTCACTGCGGTCTCTGCCGTGCCGACGGTGAACGCCTGGTTGGTGAAGGAGGTGGCGTTGGCGGCCCCGGCGGCCGGCTCGGTCACCGTGCAGGACGCGCCGGTGGGCAGGTGGTTCACCCGCCAGGGGTCCGCGACCGTGAGCTGGTGGGTGCCGTCGTACACGGTGGTGCCGGTGGCGCTGGCCAGGGTGCAGACCAGCCGGACGGTGAACTGCGGGTCCGCCCACAGGGCTGCCCCGCTGCCTGCCAGGGCCTTGGTGATGAGGGTGGAGCCGGTGGTGTAGGTATTCGCGAAGGCGACGGTCGTCGCGGTCGCGTCCCCGCTGGTGAGGGCGAAGCCGGCGACGAGGGCACCGGCGTCGGTATCGGCCACCGGGCTACCGCCCTGGGTGATCGCTGTCGCTGTCGAGGCGGCGCCGGCGGTGTCGCTCTCCGTGACCTTGCAGGTGGCCCCGGTCGGAAGCCCGGCGAACTGCCTGGACGCTCCGGCGGCGATGGTGAAGCTGCGGTCGACGAGCGGGACCACCTCGACGCCCTTGAACATGCAGCTGGCGGTGAAGCCGGCCGCCCGGTAGCTGATCGCCGCACCGGTGGCATCCAAGGCCTGGCCGGTCTGGACGTTCTTGGTGACCGTGAAGCCGGCGTTGCGGAACTCGTTTGCGAACGCGACGGTGGTCACGTTGCCCGTAGCGGGGTTGAGCGCGATCGTCACCGGGTCGGGCGTGGTCACGGTGGTGGCGCCCGCCGTGGTGGTCTCTGTGACCGTGCAGACCGATGCTACCGGGATCGGCCCGAGCACGGCCGAGTCGAGGCTCGTCTGCCCGACGGCGGGGGTCAGGGTGACGCTGGTGGTGAATACCGTGCCGACCCCGGCCAGCGTGCAGCTGACGCTGAACACGAACGGTCCGGTGCCCCACGCGGAGCCGTCGCCGGTGATGTCCTTGTGGACCACGAGCTTGCCCGCGGTGAAGCTGTTGGTGAGGGTCAGGTTCTGGGTGGTGCCCTGCACGGTGACGTTCGCGCTGACGCTGGGCGTCGGCTGTGGCTGGCTGACCACAACGGAGGTGCCCTCGGTGACCGTGCAGGACGCGCCCTGGGGCAGGTTGTTCCACGTGTAGGTGCCTGCGCCGGTGATCGTCTGGGTCGCGCCCGAGATGGTCAGGGCCTCGGCCGTGCCGTCGTTGTCGAAGTCCTTCGTGCACCCGATCGTGACCGGGTAGGAGCCGCCGGTCCACGGTTGTGCGGATGTGGCCGCGCCGTTGGCCCGTAGCACCTTGGTGACCTTCACAAAGCCGACGGTGAAGGTGTTGGTGACGGTGACCGCCTGGTTGGCTGCGGTGATCGTCGGCGTGGCGAGGCTGATGCTGCTGCTGTTCGCGCCGGCCTTCTTCGGCTCGCTCACCGTGCAGGCAGAGCCCGTCGGCAGGTTGCGGACGGCCCAGGTCTGGGTCTTCGTCAGCGTGTGTGTGCCGTTGTAGACGGTGATGGCAGAGGTGCCGGCGTTCGCGTCGTTGTCGAGGGTGCAGACCAGCCCGATCGTGAACGTGCCGCCGCCCCACAGTGCCGCGCCCGCTCCGGCCACCTGCTTGGTGATGTCCAGGCCGCCGGTTGTGTAGTGGTTGGTGAACCCGACCGCCGTGCCGGTGGCGTCCCCGGCGGCGAGGGTGAACGTCCCGGTGGTCGTCGCGTCGGTGTCGACGAGGGTGGACGCCCCCTGGGTGACCTTCACGGACGTGCGCGGCGAGCCGGCGGTGCCGGTCTCCACGATGGTGCAGGACGCGCCGGTGGGTAGCCCGGTGAACGGCTTGCTGCCGCCACCGGTGAGGGTGAACGTGCGGTCGGCGAGCGGGACGACCTCCCCGCCGTTGAACCGGCAGGAGGCGGTGAAGCTGTAGGCGCCGGCGTAGGGCACGGCCACACCGGAGGCGTCCAGGGCACCGCCGTTGTCCACGGTCTTGGCGACGGTGAAGCCTGCGAACTGGAAGTCATTGTCGAAGCTGGCCGTCCGTGAGGCACCGGCGACCACCGGGTCGAGGACGTCGGTCCGCGATGCCGGGAACACGACGCTGGCCCCGCCCGTGCCGGTCTCGGTGACGGTGCAGACAGCGCCCTGCGGGATGGGGCCGATGTCGCCGGAGTCGAGCGTGGTCTCGCTGCCGGAGCGCTGCAGCGTGATGCCGGTGCGGCTGAACACGGTGCCGGTGGTGCCATCGAGGCTGCAGGCGAGGTCGAACGTGAACGCCCCGGAGCCATAGGTGGCAGCGGCCGGACCCGTGATTCCCTTGCTGATCCGCACGCTGCCGTAGGCGAAGTCGTTGGTGACGGTGAGGTCGGCGGTGGCGGTGTTCGCGACGGTCACGCCGGTCGAGTAGGTGGTGCTGCTGGGCACCGGCTGGCTGGGGGTGCCGTCGGGGTAGGCGATGCCGGTCTCCGCGACCGCGCAGGTGGCGCCCTCGGGCAGCCCCGTCCAGGTGGCCGATCCGCCGCCGCTGATCGTCCGGGTCGGGCCGGAGAGCGTGAGGGCTTCCGCGGTGCCGTCGTTGTCGAAGTCCTTCGTGCAGGACAGCTGCATGGTGTAGCCGCCGCTCGCCCACGGCTGGGCGCTGGTGACGACGCCGTTGACCTTGAGCACCTTCGTCACCCGGACGGTGCCGGTGTTGAAGGTGTTGGTGACGGTGACGGTCTGGTTGGCCGCGGTGATTGTCGGGGTGCCGTTGGCGAAGGCGGTGGCGTTGGCGCCGGCGGCCTTCGGTTCGCTGACCGCGCAGGTCGCCCCTGTGGGCAGGTTGCGCACGGTCCAGGTCTGGCCGTCGGTGAGCTGGTGGGTGGCGGTGTGGACGCTGATCGCCGCGGTTCCCGCAAAGGCGTCGTTGTCGAGGGTGCAGGCCAGGGCGACGGTGAACGTGCCGGTGCCCCAGGCCGCTGCGCCGGCGCCGGCCAGCTGCTTGGTGATGTCCAGGCCGCCGGTGGTGTAGTGGTTGGTGAAGCCGACTGTCGTCGCTGTCGCGTCCCCGGTGGCAAGGGTGAACGCCCCGGTGCTCGTCGCGTCCGTATCGAGCAGGGTGGAGGCGCCCTGCGCCACCGTGACCGAGGTGCGGGGCGCTCCGGCGGTCCCGGTCTCCGTGACCGTGCAGGAGGCGCCGGACGGCAGCTGGCTGAACGCTTTGCTCGACCACGTCCCGGTGCCCTGCCTGGTGAGGTTGAACGAACGGTCGGCGAGCGGTACGACCTCTGCGCCGTTGAACAGGCAGGAGGCGGTGAACGCGTAGCTGCCGGCGTACGGCACGGGCACGCCGGAGGCGTCCACAGCACCGCCGTCGTCGACGTTCTTGGTGACGGTGAAGCCGCCGTAGCGGAAGTCGTTGCTGAACGTGGCGGTCTGGTTGGACCCGGCGGCGATCGCGTCGAGGGTGACGCTGCGGCTGGCCGGGGTGACGCTGGTGGCGCCGGCGGTCGCGGTCTCCGTGACCGTGCAGATCCCGCCCTGCGGGATGGGGCCGATGACGGCAGACGTGAGCGTGCTCTCCGACCCGGAGCGCTTCAGCGCGGTGCCGGTCCTCGTGAACACGGTGCCGGAGCCGGCGAGTGTGCAGCTGGTGTCAAAGCTGAACGTGCCGGACGCATAGGCGGCCGCGGCCTCACCGGTCAGCTGCTTGACTATCTGGACGCCGCCGTAGGCGAAGTTGTTCGTGACCTTCTGCGCCACGGTGGTGCCGTTGCCGACGGGGACCGTTGGCACGTCGAGCGTGGTGGTCGTCGGTTGCGGCTGGCTCGGCGTACCCACCGGGTAGCCGATGGCATCCTCGGTCGCCCAGCAGGTGGCGGCCTGCGGCAGGCCTGCCCAGGTGTAGCTGAAGCTGTTGGCGCTGTTGAGCACCTGCGTCGCGCTGACGGCCAGCTTGGTGAGATCGAGGGTCTCCGGGCTGCCGTTGACGGTCCGCGTGCAGTGCAGCGTCATGGTGTAGCTGCCACCCACCCAGGGCTGGGCGGTGGTGGCGACCCCGTTGACCTGCAGGGCCTTGGTGACCTTCACCGAGCCGGTGCGGAACGTGTTGGTGACGGTCGTCGTGACAATGCCGGTGTTGATGGCGACCGTGCCGTTGGTGATGGGCGAGGTGTTCGCGCCGCCGTTGGCCGAGGTGGCCTCGGTGGTCGTGCAGCTGGCGCCCGTCGGCAGGTTGGTGATGTCGGGAATGGTGAGGCTGCCCTTGGAGACCGTGAAGTCCTTCGCGAAGACTGTCCCGGTGATGAAGCCGGCCGCGGTGCAGGCGACGTGGAGGGTGAACGGGGCGGTCGCCCAGGTGGCGTTGACCGGGCTGAGCACCTTCACCACCCGCAGGGTGCCGATGCCGTAGGTGTTGGTGAAGGCGGCGGTCGTTGTGCTCGCGTCGCCCTCGGCCAGCGTGAAGGTGGTGGCAGCAGCGGTGGTCTTCGTCCCGGCGACCGCGTTCTGGGTCACCTGCACCTGGGTCGTTGTCGCTCCCGCCTTGCCGGTCTCCGTGATCGAGCAGCTCGCGCCGGTGGGCAGGTGATCGAAAGCCTTGCTCGACCAGGAACCGTCCCCCTGCTTGGTGAGGGTGAAGGTGCGGTCGGCCAGCTTGACGACCTCGTTGCCGTTGAACAAGCAGGACGCCGTGAACGTGAACGTCGGGCTGTAGACGAGGATGGTGCCGTCCTGATCGGTCGCGCCGCTCGTGACGACGGTCTTGGTGACCGTGAACCCGGCATAGGTGTAGCCGTTCGTTGCGGTGATCGACAGTCTCTGGACGCTGCCCGGTGCCGCCGCGACGACCACGGCATTGGCGAACGTGTCGTGGTCGACGACGGAGGTGACCGCGCCGGCTGTGCCGGTCTCTGTCGCCCAGCAGTGGGTGCCGATCGGGAAGAGCCTGGAGTTGCCCCCGGCGTCCTTAAGGTCGGCGCTCTGGCCGCCCCTGACGTTCACGGTGGCGTTGTAGCTGTACGGCCCGGCTGCAGCAAGGCCGCATTTCACGGCGATCGCGAAAGTGGGTGCGGTCGCCCAGGCCTCGGCTGCCGCAGGACCGGTGAGAGTCTTGGTGATGGTCACCGTGCCGGCGGAGAAGCTGTTGGTGAAGCCGACGGTGGTCACGTCGGCGGTGACCGGGTTGGGGCTGATGGTCCTGACCTGGTCGGCCGGGGTGGCGTCGGCGCCGCCGTTGTCGGTTTCGTGGACAGTGCACTCTGCCCCGAACGGGATCGGGCCGAGGGGCGCAGAGGTCAACGCCGCAGCGGTGAGCGTGACGCCGGTGCGGGTGAACACGGCCGTGGGATAGCCCGCCAGGGTGCAGGACACGTCGAAGCTCGCCGCACTGAAGAACGACGTGCCCGCGCCGGCGAGCGCCTTGGTGATGACGAGCTTTCCCGCGGGGAAGTCGTTGCTCACCGTGATCTGGCTGGTCGTGGCATCGCCGACGGTGACCGGGTCGGTGATGGTGACGACCGGGTCGGGTTGGGCAGGGCTGAGCGCAACGGTGCCTTCGGACGCGGCGCAGCTGGCGCCGGCGGGCAGGCCGTCGAACGTGACTGCCCAGTGGCTGGCAGCGGTGAGCTGCCGGGTGGCGCCGCCGGGGATGGCCACAGGAGTGCTGGTGCCGTCGACCTGGCGGGTGCAGGCCAGCGTCACCGGGTAGCTGCCGTCGGCCCACGGGCTGGAGGCGGTGTTCTGGCCGTTGGCCAGCACCCGCTTGGACACCAGCACGGAGCCGGAGGCGAAGGTGTTGGTGATGGTCACCATGGCCGGTTCCACCGGGTTGGACCCGACGGTGAAGGTACCCCCGGTCACGCTGCTGGCGTTGGCGCCGCCGGTGCGGGGCTCCGTGACCGTGCAGCGGGCGCCGGTGGCCAGGTCGGTCACCGTCCAGGTCGTGTCAATCCTGGTCAGGGTGTGCCGGGCCGTGTAGACCACGCCCGGGTCGGCATCGCTGGAGGTACAGGTGAGCTCAGCCTCGAAGACCTGGTCCGCCCAAAGGGACGCGCCCGCGCCGCCAAGGGCCTTGGTGATCGTGACCGCGCCCGTGGTGTAGCTGTTGGTGACGGCGACGCCGGTGACCGTGGCGTCCCCTGCGACGAGGCCGAAGGTGGCCGTGTCGGCGTCCGCCGTGGTCGTCCTTGCGTCCTGGGTCACGGCGATGCTGGTTCCGGCTGCGCCGGCCGCGTAGGTCTCCGTGACGGTGCAGTCTGCACCGGCCGGCAGCCCGGTGAACGGCCTGGACTGGCCTGCCCGCAGCGAGAACGTGGCGTCGGCCGTCGGGACAACCTCCGTGCCCACGAAGGTGCAGCTGGTGGCGAACGTGTAGTCCTTGAAGCGCACCGGCTGCCCGGCGGCATCCTTGGCCATCGGCCCGGTGACGTCCTTGGTGACGGTGAACCCGGCGTTGCGGTAGGTGTTGGTGACCGCGAGCGTGCCGGGCTGGCCGCCGCTGTGGGGGTGGGCGACGTTGGGCACCTCGACGTAGGTCCGGTCGGCGACAGCAGACGGGGCGGAGTAGCTGACCTCTGCCCCGGGCACGGACGTCTCGGTGATCGCGCAATCGGCACCGAGTGGCAGGTTCACGGCCCCGGTGCCGTTGTAGGCCAGCGACGTGCCGTCGGCGGCCAGGCTGACAACGCTCGCGTCCACCGAGCTGGTGCTGCCGCGCAGGTCGACCCTCTGGCCTCCGGAGGTGCAGGCAAGGGTGGCTTCGTAGCTCGCCGGCAGAAGGTTGAGCCAGGCTGCTCCTGACGGTGCCACGACGATCTTGGTGAGGTCGAGTTGCCCGCTCGCGAGCGCGATGCCGGCCTTGCGCGGCTCGGTCACCAGGGAGGAACGGGCCGGGAAGGTCGCGGAATCGGCGGTGCGGGAGCCGATCGCTGCGGAGTTCCACGCGATCGGGTCGGTGGTGGTCGGGTCGGCGACGGCTGCTGAGGTGGGCGTGCGGGTGTCGAAGCGCAGGCTGAGCCTCTCGCCCGGCGCGAGGCCCTCTGCAGGGTCGTCGAAGGTGAGCAGGAACTTCACGGCCTTCGCCGTGGCGAGGGTGTCGGCGTCGGTTCCCGCGGTGAACTCGTGCCAGTCGATGCCGCAGTTGTCCTGCCCGGCTGGTTTGGTGTCGTTGAGGATGTCGGCCTTGTTGCAGCTCGCGCCGAACACGGTGGTGGTGTAGAAGGTGCGCAGGTGGTGCGCTGCCGCTGAGGTCGGCAGGTCGAGCTGCACGTTGCCGAGGAGGAGGGGTGCGAACTTCGACTTTCGTGACGTGCCCACGGTGACCCCGGTATCGCCGGGTGCCGGCAGCACGTCGATGCTGCTGATCATGTTGGCTGCGACGTTGCCCTTGCTGGCGAGGGCGAGCTGCCAGGTCTCCGTGCCGCCGGGTCGCGTGATCGGCGTGCACGGGTAGGAGTAGAAGCCGTCGGCGTTGGGCTGCTGGCAGGCCACCGCGTCGGTTGCGCCGACCGCCATGACGCCGAGGTCGTCATAGTTCGGGTCGCCCGGAGTGGCACCGACGGCACCGGCCCCGTCACCCTTCACCGACTTGCTGACCGTCATCGGGGTGGACGCGGCAGTGACGACGGTGGTGCTCGCCGCGCACTCGGCGACGTCGGCGAGGGAGGCCTGCGCCTTCGCGTCCGTGGTGTAGTCGCACTTCTCGAACGGACGGTCAGAGCTCACCCGCACGTTGTTGGTGACGACGGTGCCGCGGTCGAGGCGGTCACGGAAGCGCAGGTTCGTCGTGACAAGCAGGACGGAGCCGGGGGCAAGGGTGAAGCCCGCCGGCACGTCGACGCTCAGGTCGCCGGTGTTCGCGTCGAGGGCGACGGTGAAGCCGGTCGCGACGATGCCGTTGACCTTCACGGTGAAAGGCGCGGCGATGTCGGCTGCAACCAGTGGAGAACTGCCGCCGACGAGGTCGATGTGGTCAGCCACCTGCAGGCCGGTCATGGCCCAGGTGCCGGTGTTGGTCACCTTCAGCTGATAACCGATTGTGGCGTCGAGGTCGTAGTGGGGCGCCTGCGAACCGGCGCCCTGGCCCGGCGTCTTCTCCACCAACACCATGTTCACCCGGTGCTTCAGCGTGGTGGACGCGGAGTCGGTCGCGGTGTCGGTGTAGGGCGCAGTGTTGTTCATCCAGCCGGCGACGCCGGTGGCGGTCGCGGTATCGCTGAACACGCCGGGGCTGGTCTCGCCGGGCGCTGTCGGCTGGCCCTTGCGGGTGGTGGGCACCGGGGTGTCGCTGGCCCCACTGACGCCGTAGACAAGGGTGGCGCGCCGGGTGGCGTTGAGCCGCAGCACGAGGGTGGGGTCGGCGGGCCGCTCCCACTGGAGCACCTGCCCGTTCTCACGGTGCTGTGCCTCGACCTGGACGCCGCGCACGCCGCTGAAGCTGGTCCCGGCCGGCAGGACGAGATGCACCTGGCCATCGACGCTTGCGCTGGTCCAGTCGCCGGCGTGCCAGCACGCGGTGAGGTCGGTGCTGCCGGAGCACAGCGCGGTCAGCTGGCCGCCGGAGGCGTCGTAGGTGACCCCGGTGAGCACCGACAGCCGGAGGTCGGTGATCGGCGCAGGCAACGTCACCGCCGGCAGACCGGCCAGGTCGAACGCGTTCCAGAAGGTGGGCGCTGCGTCGGTGACAGTGAGCTGCTTGGTGCGCGCGGTGCCGTCCGGCTGCGCGGCGAGGGTGACCACGTAGCCGCTGGCGGACTGGTCCTCGTAGCGGCTCGCCCAGTTCAGCGACTTGTCGAGCGAGACGGTGTAGGTGGGCTGGACGATGGTGAGACTGCCGGCGTCGTCCGCTGACGGCTCGTCGCAGCCCGCTCCCCCGGTGCAGCTGATGCCGCCGGGGCTGTGCAGCTCGACGCGGGCGGTGTTGGTGACGACGTCCTGGTCTGCGACCAGCATGGCCGGGTCGCCGCGCAGGTGGGAGCGCAGCTGGTAGGTCAGCACGACGGTGGCGCTCGCACCAGTCGCGATCAGCGCACGGGCCGGGTCGGCGAGGTTGGCCTCGGCGCCGTAGCGGACGGTCACCCCGACCACGTCGGCGAGCTGGGCAGGGGTGAGCGCGACCGCCTCTGCGTAGCTGTGTTCTTGCGTGCTGCCGTCGGCCATGGCAAGGCTGATTGTGACGTCGGTTGCACTGAGGTCATCGGGCAGGGCGGTGAACTGGAGCTGGTACAGGTTCAGCCGGTCGTACGCGCCGAGGCCGGTGGTGGCAGGGGACGGGTCGGCGATGGTGAGCTCAGGGACCCGGCTGGCGGTGTTGTTCGTTGCCACGAGGGTGGTGCGTACCAGCGGGTAGTCACCGGCAGCGGTGGTCTCGAGCTGCGGCAGGCCCAGGTGCGTCTGGTCAAGGGTCTTGGTCAGGGACACGTTCAGCGGCTGGTCGAGGATGCTGATGCCGGCGGTGTCGCTGGTGGTCACGGTGGTGTTGCCCTGCTCGTCGGGCTCGGTGAGGGTGCCGGTGGCCCGGACATGGTTGTTGACCGTGCCGGCGTGACCGGAGTTGTAGCTGTACGAGTGGGTGTCACCCAGCGCGTAGTGGGCGGCGTCGCTGCGCAGCGTCCGCCGCAGCTGGTAGTCGAAGCGGATCTGGCGGCTGGCGCTGGAGCTGAGGGCGACGGCGCCGGTCTGGCTGGCGCTGCCCGGGGCGAAGGTCAGGCGCACGGCGAGGGTGGTCGCGCGCTGTGCGTCGGTGAGGGTGTAGCCGGGGAATCCGCCGTCGCAGGCCGAGCCCGAGCCGCACGCCTGGCCGGTGACGTCCACCCAGCCGTTGGCCGCCGAGGAGTACAGCTCGACAGCACTCACCCGGTCCTTGCCGATCTGCGGGTCCGTCGCCGTCGTGATCGGACGGATGCCGACAAGGTCGAAGGCGTCGTAGAACGAGGTGGAGGGGCTGGCGTAGCCGGGGTCGTCGACAACCTGCAGGCTGGAAAGGCTCAGCCCGTCAGTGCCCCAGCCGAGCACGGCGGTCCGGGTGTCATCGGTGAGCGCGGAGATGTTGGTCGCGTCGACCTGGTCGCCGCCGATCGGGTCGATCCAGCGCTTGGTGACCAGCCAGAGGGTGCCGTCGCCGCCGGCGCCGGCAGTGGGACGCAGGGTGGTAACGGCGGTCGTGCTGGCGCTGACGACCGGCTGGATGGCGACGGCGTTCCCGACCTCGGTGGCGGCCGTGTCGGAGACGACAGTCGGGGTGGCGCCGCCGGTGGTGGCGACGGCTGAGTCACTGCGCAGTGCACGTCGCAGGGTCACGTCGAAGCGGGGTGCGACGGTGAAGCCGACGGGCAGCAGGGTACCGGCGGTCTTCGGCGTGAAGGCGAAGCGCAGCCCGGTGATGGCGGCCCGCTGTGCGTCGGTGGGACTGAACGACCAGTCCGGGACCGGGCCGGCGACCGGGCCGGCGAGGGGAAGCCATGCGTTGCCGTCGAAGTAGCTGACGGTGAGGTTGGCGTTGGCGGGGATGTCGGTGGAGTGGATGCGGCGCAGGTCGAAGTAGTCCCAGAAGCCGGCGTCGATGTCGTTCACCTGCAGGTACTCGGCGCCCACCGTCGAACTCTGCGACACCCGTCCGGTGATGCTCACCGTGTTGGTGGTGCCCGGCGTCGCCCAGATGGTGTCCCGGGTGAAGGTCTTCGTCGTGCTGGTCCGCACGCGCTGTGGCAGCAGGGTCAGTTCAGCGGTCGCAGTGTCCGCGCCCGTGTCCGGGGTCGAGCTGGTCACCTCGGCGCGCACGGTGTTGTCTGCGGCCACGCCGGCTTCCTGGGCGACCGGCCCGGCGGTGACCAGGAACGGCACCGTGGCCTTCGCGCGGGAGTCGATGCCGTCGCCCGGCGCGGTGAACACGATGGTGAACCCGGTGACGGTCCGGGTCGGGTCCGGGTCCGGGTCGGGCAGGGTGTCGGCTGTGTCGGTGCCGAGTGTCTGGGGCCCGCCGTCTGTGTAGCGGTAGGTGATCTCTGCATGTGTGGTACCGGAGGGCCAGGTGAGCTGCCGGGGCGCCTGCGGGTCGGTGACGAAACCGCCGAAGGCCAGGCCCTGCGCGACCAGGTCGTCGTGGCCGGACGCGGGCTCGCTCACCTCGAACCGGGAGACCGGTATGACGCCGTTGGTCGCCGTCACCGTCGCTGTTGTGCTCTTGCCACTGACGAGTTGGTCGGTGGCGTAGGTCTTGCTCACCGCCACCTTGACGGGCTGCTTCTGGAAGGTGATGCTCGCGCTGGCCTGGTCGGTGGCGCTGTCGGCGTCGAGGCTGACGGTGGCGCGCACAGTGTTCGAGACATCGAGGGATTGGTCCGCCCCGAGTGCGTCGAAGGCGTCCCTGCTGACCGTCCTGATGGTCAGCTTCGCTGTCGCTCCGGGGGCGATCGCCTTGGCTGCGGCCCCGGTGAAGGTGGTCCGGAGTCCCTTGACCGCTGCACGGTCGGACGGCAGGAGGGCGTCCGGGTCGTTCGGTGGGGTGACTGCTGTGCCGGCGTGCCAGTCGGTGCCGTCGAACCAGTCCAGCTGTACCCGCGTCGCGGCGTCGGGCATTTCGAGGTCGGTGAGCCCGGTGACAGCGAGGTAGTCGAATGCCGAGTGGGCGGTGTCGACCGGGTCGGTGAGCTGGAGGGAGTCGACGGAGACGTTGGAGTCGTTCGTGCCGCCGATCGTGAAGGTCGCGGTGCGGCCGGCCAGCGCGGGGATCGTCTGGCCCGGGGTCGCCGACTTGGTGGCGTGCGCGGCGAGCTTCGTGGGGATGGACAGCTTGAATGCCGCGGTGTCGGAGACGCTGTCGGCGTTTCCGGCGCTGATCGTGGCCGTGTTTCGGATCGTCCTGCCGTCGAAGTCGCCGGACGACGTGGTTGGCACCAACACGTTCACGGTCACAGTTGCAAGGACGCCGGCCTCGAGGCCGTCCCCGTTGAACTTCACGGTGAGCGTGCGTGCACTGACTGATGCTGTGGCGATGTTCGGTGTGATCGACATCGGGCTGTCGTCGAAGGCCAGGGGTTCGGGCAGGTCGTCGATGAGCTTGGCGGCGAGGCAGGTGCCGGTCTCGGTGCTGCTGCACTGGAGGTTGACGGTGAAGCTGAAGCGGTCGCCCGGGTGGAAGGTCGGCACCTGGTCCTGATGATCGGTGATGTACTGCTCGATCGTCAGTTCGGCGTCGGTGTCCGCTGCCAGGGCAGTCAGGGGCAGTGCCAGCACGGTCAACAGCAGACTGCACAGGATGCTGAGAGCAGCGCGAAGCGTGCGGCGAGCTCCCAGCTGCGGGTTGCTGGTCAAGGTGGCGGCCTTCGTGAGGGGCACCGCGCGGAGGTACGCGGTTGGCGGAAAAGTACCTGAAAGGCGTGCCAGGGACCCCTCCTTCACGCATTCTCCGCAGTTAGGAATGTCCTTGTCAAGGCGACTGGCGCAGAAAGCTCTTTATGTCACCCGAGCGGGTGACCCCTTGTCAGGCCACACTCCTCCTGATCACTTGCAGCAATTCCTAGAATATGGGGAAATAGCCGAGACACGAGTCCTATTCACCCGTTCGGGTGACATTTCCAGCCCCCACGACCCCACACGAAGAGTGCGAAAAGAGGCTTGGAACGGCACCAGCGACTTGCTGCCGTTCCACCACGTCATCTTCCGCGGCATGCTCGAGGCCATCGTCGCCGCTGGGGAGTCCCGTGGCAGCCAGAGGACCTCCCCGAAGGACGTGCAGGTCACGACCGCATAGGCACATCTCCCCCAGCCCCCGCCACCGACGCCTGCGCGCACCCGTGGCAGGCTGCTGTGGAGTGAGCGGCAAACCAACGGAGGTCGCAATGTTCGTGCAGATGTTCACAGGGAAGGTCACCAACCACGACGCCGTGCGCGCCGTGCTCGAGGGCTGGCCGTCAGGACCGGGGCGGGACGCCAGAGGCTGGCTGGGATCCACGGCGGGGATCACCCATGATGGCCAGCTGGTCGCCCTAGCACGCTTCGAGTCGGAGGACGACGCACGCGCCAATAGCGAACGACCAGAACAGGGTGCCTGGTGGAACTCGCTCGCAGCGAACCTCGCCGGCGAGGCGTCCTTTTTCGAGAGCAGCGACGTGGACGACGATGTCGTTGGCGACCCGGCGACGGCCGGGTTCGTCCAGGTGATGAAGGGGCGGGTCAGCGACACCGCGCGCGCCAGGGCTTTGGCCAGTGACGGCACGGGCGTATGGGCCCGCTATCGCCCGGACATCCTTGCCTCACTCATGCTCACTCACGACGACGGCGAGTACGTCATGGCGATCTACTTCACCTCCGAGGCCGAGGCCCGCGAGGGCGAGAGGAAGGAGCCACCCGAGGATCTGGCAGCACAGATCGCGGAGATGAACGCCCTCGATGTCGGCGAGGTCACCTACTTCGATCTGCGTGACCCCTGGCTTGCCGCGCCGTAGCCCAGGCAGCCGCAGCTCAGGCGGTGACGGCAGCCTGCGAGCCGAAGCTGAGGGCCCGCACGATCTGCACGATGCCCATTACCAACAGGGACGCTCCCAACCACAGCCACAGCAGGGCCGCGCCCCACAGCGGCGAGGTCAGCAGCAGGATGCCGGCGACGACGCCGATGAGCGCGTAAACGATCGTCCAGACCTTCGAGGCGGAATCGCCCACCATGGTCAGGCCCACGACACCCTCGATGATCCACGAGATGCCGAACAGCACACCCACGAGGACCGCCAGCCCGGCGGCAGCCGCACCAAGGTTCGAGAACGACACGATGGCGGCAACGAGGAAGACCGCGCCCAGCACCAGGTAGCCGACCCGCACCCAGCCGCCCAGCCTGCGGCTGAAGATCCCGATGGAAAGGTTCACCACTCCGGCGATGACGGCATAGACGGCGATGATCCCGGCGACGACGACGGCGGTCTTCACCGGCCACACCAGGATCAGCAGGCCGATGATCAGCGACACCGCACCGCTCACCCCGATGGCGGCCCTGACCGTGTTGATGACCGACTTCTCAACGTTCTTCAGGTCAAGCTCGAAAGCGCTGGCGGACATTTCAGGCTCCTCATCTCGCGGCCCCTCAGTCCATCATTCCCCACGGGATTCGTGAAGGCAGTCATCCCCGATTCGGACGGGGGGTCCGTTCAGGTTCTCGCTCTCACCCGACCGCCGCGGCAAACTGGCGTCATGACGCACCAGAATCTGCTGCCCGGTCCGGATCCGACCTTCCTGCCTTCCGAAGGGCCGGACGCGGTCGCGCGCGCATCGCTGGCCAGCGGCTCGCACGCCCGCGACGCCGTCCCCGCCTCCCCTGCCGCCTCCATCCTGTGGGCCCTCCTGGCGGAGGAGGCGCTGGCAGCAGCCGAGCCGGTGGCGGCCTACGCCTACGCACGCACCGGCTACCACCGCGGCCTGGACGCGCTGCGCCGGGCAGGCTGGCGAGGCCAGGGCCCGATCCCTGCCGACCATCGGCCAAACCAGGGATTCCTTCGGGCGCTGCTCGCACTGGCAGAAGCGGCGGCGGCGATCGATGAGCAGGATGAGGCTGACCGGTGCCGTACATTCCTGGTCGACTCCGGCACCTCGGCCGAGGAGGTCGCCGCGCTGCGGACCACCCAGCCGGAGGAGCACCTGTGAGCACCGACGTCGTCATCACATCCCGGCCGAACCCCCAAGCCCTTGCTGACCTGTACCGGGACCTGCACCGCAACCCTGAACTGTCCTTCGCGGAGACCCGCACCGCCGGGATCGTCGCCGCGTCCCTGTCTGCCCTGGGTTATGAAGTCACCTCCAGCGTCGGCGGCACCGGGGTCGTCGGGATCCTGCGCCGCGGCACCGGCCCGACGGTGCTCTTGCGCGCAGACATGGACGCGTTACCTGTTCTGGAGGAGACCGGTCTGGACTACGCCAGCACGGCCCGCGGCACCGACCCGAACGGCACCGACATGCCGGTAATGCACGCCTGCGGTCACGACGTGCATGTCACCTGCCTGCTGGGTGCTGCCGCGGAGCTGGCAGCCGACGAGGGGTGGGCAGGGACGGTGATGGCCGTCGCCCAGCCCGCTGAGGAACTCGGAACCGGCGCCCGGGCCATGGTTGCCGACGGCATCTACGAACGCCTCGGCCGCCCCGACGTCGTGCTGGGCCAGCACGTGGGTCCGATGCCCGCCGGCATGATCGGCCTGCACCCGGGGGCGGCGTTCGCCACATCCGATTCCCTCAAGGTCACCCTGTTCGGTAAGGGCGGTCACGGCTCCCGGCCGGAGGCCTGCGTTGACCCGATCGTGATGGCGGCCGCGGTGGTGATGCGGCTACAAACCATCGTCTCCCGCGAGTTGGCCGGGTCCGATACCGCCGTTGTCTCCATCGGGACCCTGCACGCGGGCACGAAGGTGAACATCATCCCCGACATCGCGGAGCTCGAGATCAACGTGCGCACCTATGACGTCACGGTGCGGGAGCACATCCTCGCAGCGATCGAGCGGATCGTCCGCGCGGAAGCGGCGGCGTCGGACGCGCCAAGGCCGCCCACCGTGGAACTGGTGGACTCCTTCCCGTTCCTCTACAACGACCTCGAGGGTTCCGCGCGCACGGCTGCTGCGCTTCGGGGTGTCGTCGGCGACGGTGCCGTGATCGATCCGGGACCGGTCACCGGCAGCGAGGACGTGGGCGTCTTCGCCTTGACCGCAGACGTGCCATGCGTGTTCTGGATTCTGGGCGGGGCCGATCCGGCGCTGTTCGCCGGCGCCACGACGGCGCAGGAGCTGCTTACGGTCATGGCCGGCATCCCGTCCAACCATTCGCCGCAGTATGCACCGGTGATCGAACCCACCCTCTCCGTGGGCGTGGCCGCCCTCGTTGCTGCGGCGAAGGAGTGGCTGGCGGCGTACTGAGGTCGTCCGGGCGCCTACCGGACGCGCCACAGGTCGGTCGCAGTTCCAGCGGCGAGGTGTTGATGCGGCTACCCAGGTGTGGGCGCCGACCAGCCCGCACGGCTGTGGAGACTGTCGGCAGCTCAGCGGCCAGGATGCCTTCGCAGCCTGACCGGGGAGCATCAGTTGGACGTCAGGCGGCCACCGCGCTGGCGGTGCGGACCGGCTCCAGCGCCGTCTCGAGGATCTCCCGGACATCGGAGACGATGTGCACCCGCAAATCGGACAGCACATCTGCGGGGACGTCGTCGAGGTCGGGCTCATTGCGCTGCGGCAGGTAGATGTCGGTCAGACCGGCGCGCTGCGCGGCCAGCAGCTTCTGCTTCACCCCACCGATCGGCAGCACCCGGCCCGTCAGCGACACCTCTCCGGTCATGCCGACCTCAGCGCGCACGTTCCTGCCGGTGAGCAGGGACACCAGGGCGGTCGTCATCGTGACGCCGGCAGACGGGCCGTCCTTCGGCACGGCACCCGCGGGCACGTGGAGGTGCAGCGGGTGTTCGAGCTGCTCCGGCACGATCGCGTACTCGGCAGCGTGCGCCCGCACGTACGACAAGGCGATCTGTGCCGACTCCTTCATCACGTCACCGAGCTGTCCGGTGATGGTCAGCGACGACGTGGTGCCCGGCAGCAGGGATGCCTCGATGAAGAGCACGTCGCCACCCATGCCGGTGACAGCGAGCCCCGAGGCCACGCCGGGGACGGCGGTGCGCTCGCGCGATTCGGGCAGGAACCGCGGGCGACCGATGAGGTTCTTCAGCGTCTCAACGCCGACCACAGCCGGCAGTTCCTTCAGCGCCACCTTGCGGAATGCCTTGGCGAGCAGCCGTTCCATCGACCGCACGCCAGCCTCACGGGTGTAGTGGGCAGCGATCTCGCGGAGTGCATCGTCGGTGACCATGACCTCCTCCGAGGTCACGGCGGCGCGTTCGAGCAGCCGTGGCACCAGGAAGTCACGGGCGATGGCCACCTTGTCGTCCTCGGTATACCCGTCGATCGAGATGAGTTCCATCCGGTCGAACAGTGCCTGCGGGATGGTGTCGAGCACGTTGGCGGTCGCGATGAAAAGGACGTCGGACAGGTCGAGGTCGAGGTCAAGGTAGTGGTCGCGGAAGGTGTGGTTCTGCGCCGGATCGAGCACCTCAAGCAGCGCAGCTGCCGGGTCGCCCCGGTAATCGGCGCCCACCTTGTCGACCTCGTCGAGCAGGACGACCGGGTTCATCGAACCGGCCTCCTTGATGGCGCGGACGATGCGTCCGGGCAGGGCGCCGACGTAGGTGCGCCGGTGGCCACGGATCTCGGCCTCGTCGCGGACGCCTCCGAGGGACACCCGGACGAACTTCCGTCCGAGGGTTCGGGCGACCGACTCACCGAGCGAGGTCTTGCCAACGCCGGGCGGGCCGGCGAGCAGGATGACCGCGCCGGAACCGCGCCCGCCGACGACCTCGAGGCCGCGCTGGGCCCGACGGGAGCGGACGCCAAGGTACTCGACGATTCGCTCCTTGACCTCGTCGAGGCCATGGTGGTCGGCGTCAAGCACGGACCGGGCCGCCTCCAGGTCGGTGGAGTCGTCGGTCTTGGTGTTCCACGGCAGCTCCAGCACGGTGTCGAGCCAGGTGCGGATCCAGCCCGCCTCCGGGTTCTGGTCGCTTGAGCGTTCGAGCTTGTCGACCTCGCGCAGCGAGGCTTCGCGGACGGCGTCGGGCAGGTCGGCGGTTTCCACGCGGGCGCGGTAGTCGTCGCTGCCGTCGGGCTCGCCCTCGCCCAGCTCCTTGCGGATGGCCTTGAGCTGCTCGCGCAGCAGGAACTCGCGGTTGCGCTGCTCCACCGACTCCCGGACGTCCTCACCGATCTTGTCTGTGACCTCGGTCTCAGCCAGGTGGTCGCGGGTCCATTCGGTGAGCAGATTCAGTCGGGCCTCGACGTCGGGCGTCTCGAGGAGTTGGCGCTTGCGGTCGTTCGACAGGTACGGCGCCCAGCCGGCGGTGTCTGCCAGGGCGCTGGGGTCCTCGATCGCGCTGACGGTGTCGATGACCTGCCAGGCCTCGCGGCGTTGCAGCACGGAGACGACGAGGCGCTTGTACTCCTCGGCGAGCTCGCGGACGTGGTCGGTGACGGCGGGTTCGTCTACCGGTTCGGCCTCCACCCAGAGTGCTGCGCCGGGGCCGGTCACCCCGCTGCCGATGCGGGCGCGGTCGCCGGTGCGGAGGACGGCGACCTGGGCTCCCCCACGCATGCGTCCGACCTTCTCCACCGACGCCACCACGCCGAACGCTGCGTACCGGTCATCGAGCCGCGGTGCGGCCAGCAACTCCCCGTCCGAGGAGGTCTGGGCGGCGTCGATGGCCGCCTTGGCCGCCTCGTCGAGTGGGATCGGGACGATCATTCCGGGCAGCAGGACGACGTCATCAAGGAACAACACGGGTAGCCGTTTGGTGGTCATGAAGACTTCCTTTGAAAGTTGAGTGCACCGGGCTCAACCGGCGAGCACCTCGGCTTGTTCCCGCCCGCGCAGCGCTACGCCCTAGGCGAACTCGATGCCGGTGAAGCGAGCGAGGGCATCCAGCAATTCGGCCTGGAACGCCTCGTCGTGGGCGGACGCGTGCGGCATGCTGCGGTGCTGGTGGTGCCAGTAGCCGCCGGAGGTCAGCGCGTCCGGATCGTCGCTGGTGGCGAGCCATTCCTGGGTGACATGCCCTAGGCGCAGGTCGTCGGGAGCGTTGGGGCCGCCCATCCGCGTCGGCACCCAGCCGGGGTCGACCGCATTGCTGACCACGTCCGGCCACAGCCGGGCCAGGGCAACCGTGAGCGTAGTGACGAACAGCTTGCTGTCGGAATAGGACCCGGTGACGCGACCACCGCTCCAGTCGAGCCCGGCCAGCTGCGGACGCCCGCTGCGATGCGCACCGCTGCTCAGGTAGACCAGCCGGTCGGGCCGGTGCATCAGCATGGTCAGCGCGTAGGGCGCGACCACGTTGACCGGCATCACCGCTGGCCCGGTGGTGTAGACACCGGCGTTGTGGATGACTGCGTCCATGCGTCCCAACGCGTTTGCCTGTTCGGCGACGTCGCGAGTCTGGTCGAGGTGGCCCAGGTCGCCGACCACCACCTCTGCGCCCCGGTCGAGGGACGCACGGACGGCGTCCAGGCGCTCACGGTTGCGGACGTGCACCACAACGTCGTGGCCGGCTGCCAGCAAGGTCTCGGCTGCGGCCTTGCCCAGCCCATCCGCCGATCCGGTCACGAGCACGCGCATGATCGTCGTCCTTCCGTCGCAGTAACTGTCACACCGCGAGGCTAGGAGGTCGAGAACTTCTTCCACCTCTGGCGCTGAACCGTGACGCTCAGGTCAGGTCAGGTCAGGTCACCTTCACCTTGACCTTTCCCGACACTGCCGGGGCGAAGTCGGTCGTGCCGACGAACCGCACCCGGAAGTAGGTCGCCTTCACGATGGCCGGGCCGGTGATGGTGAACCTGCCCTCGATGTTGGTGAGCGCGGTCGTGCCGGTATGCCAGGTGGAGCCGTTGCTGGAGTACTGGAGCTGCACCTGCTTGCCGGCGATCGGAAGGCTCCCAGCCGTCATGAGGGTGCCCGACACGTGCGGCGTGGATCCCTTGGCCACGGACTTCGGCGCGCCCGCCTTCACCACTGGTGGAGTGATCGTGCTGAGGTAGACATGGGACTGACCCGACTTGTCGTCCTGGTAGACGATCCGGTTCCCGGAGATGGCCAGGTTCCAGCTCGAACCGGAGTTCGTCACGCGCGTCTCCACCCCGGTCGCCACGTCGAACAGGTAGACATCCGAGTAGCCACCATTGCGGTTGTCCTGCCAGACCACCCGGCCGGCCGAGACCGCAGGGAAGCCCTGGAAATCGGCTGCGATGGCGACCGGCGACTCGGTCTTCGTGGCCAGGTTGTAGGCGTAGATGCCATCGTCCGCGCTGTTGCGCGTATCCATCCAGACCACCAGCTTGCCGTCGATCCTTGGCAGCCCGGGGTCCGCCGGGCTCTTGGTCAGCTGGCTCCGCTTCTTGGTGGAGAGGTTGTAGCTGAAGACGTCGGTGCGGGTCGCGCCCTTGAAGTAGCCCTGCCAGACAACGGTCGTACCCGAGATGTCGCAGGCACCTGCATTCATGTTCTTGGGCGAGACGACTGTGGTCTTCCTGGTGGAGAAGTTGTAGACGTAGATGCGGCTGCCCTTGTCGAAGCACATGCGGGTGCCGTCGATCCGCGGCTCGGAGCCGGTGAGCAGGCGCTTGTGGGTCCCGTTGGAGAGGTTGTGGTACCAGATCCCGAAGGTGGACTTGCCGTTGCCGTAATCGGTCCAGACCACGCGGTTGCCGGAGATGACTGCGTCGCCGTAGGCGCTGTGCTTCGGCGTGAGATTGCGGTCCTTGCCGGTCTTCAGGTCGAGAAGGCGGATGTCGTAGAGGATGTCGGGATCGTCCGGATCGCCGACCTCGTGTCGGTTGCGGTGGTCGGAGTAGACGATCCTTGTCCCGGAAATGTCCGGCATGCCTGTGTAGGCGGCGTTCGTCGTGAGTTGCTTCTCCGGGCTGAGCCAGGCTGCGGCGGCTGGTGTTGCGGGCCGGAACGCGAGGGCCGTGACCGCCATCGAGACCGAGACGACAGCACGGAGTCCGAAGCCAAAGAACTTGCTTGCCATAGTCTTCCCCCTTCGGCAAGCAGCAATTTTGCTGTATCTACGACGCTAGTACTGGGGGTGAAGTACAGGCAACGGCCCGGCGCGTCCGGGAGACGTGAAGCTCGGAGCTGATTGGCAGGAGAGACATGACTGTACGCATCGGAATCAACGGTTTCGGCAGGATCGGGCGCAGCTACCTGCGGGCGGCGCTGGCCAACGCAGCTGACGTCCAGGTGGTGGCCGTCAACGACATCACAGACGCGGCGACCCTTGCGGCGCTGCTGGAGTGGGACTCTATCTCGGGCCACCTCGAGGGGGTCGGGGTCGACGGTGACACCATCACCATCGGCGACCACATGCTCACGGTGTTCGCGCAACGCGATCCGGCGGCCATCCCGTGGGGTTCGGTCGGTGCCGACGTGGTGATCGAGTCCACCGGCTTCTTCGCAGACGGACCCAAGGCTTTGGCACACCTCACCGGCGGCGCCAAGAAGGTGATCATCTCGGCGCCGGCCAAAGGCGATGTGCCCACCTTCGTGCTCGGCGTGAACGACGCGACCCTCGACCCGACGGCATCCGACGTGTTCTCCAACGGTTCCTGCACCACCAACTCGGTCGCGCCGCTGGCGAAGGTGCTGCACGACAGCTTCGGCATCGTGAGCGGGCTGATGACCACCATCCACGCCTACACCGGCGACCAGAGTCTGCACGACTCGCCGCACTCCGACCTGCGGCGGGCGCGGGCTGCCGCGATGTCCACGATCCCCACCTCCTCCGGCGCGGCGAAGGCGCTCGGGAAGGTCATCCCCGAACTGGACGGGAAACTGACCGGCTTGGCCCTGCGCGTCCCGGTGCCGGTGGGGTCGATCACCGACCTCACCGTTGTGCTCGACCGCACTGCGAGCGTCGACCAGATCAACGGCGCCTTCCACGCCGCCGCTGCCTCGGGGCCACTGCAGGGCTACCTGCAGTACTCGGAGGCTCCGCTGGTCTCCGTCGACATCGTCGGCAACCCGCACTCGACGATCTTCGACGCCCCGCTCACCCAGGTGGTGGGCAACCAGGTCAAGGTGTTCGGCTGGTACGACAACGAGTGGGGCTTCTCCAACCGCCTGGTGGAGTTCTCCGAACGCATCGGGCAGGCCATCGCGTAGCGTCGCTACTCGACCAGGAAGTCGTAGCGCACGCCGCTGGGCGGCAGGCCGCTGCTCACGCGGGTGCGGTGGGCGGCCCAGACGTGCAGGCTGCCGTCCACCCAGCGCGCAGCCTGGTAGGACCGCTGCACGATGAGTCCGCCGACCGGCACCTCCTCCTCTGCAGGTCGTCCAGTGTGGTGGGCGGGAGTGCGAAGCTCGGCAGCATCCGGTCGTCGTAGCCCAGCGGCTCGGCGGTCACGCCATTGCCAGCCCGGATCCACACGCCGCAAGATCGGTCCTGCGAGGAGCCGAAGTTCCATGGCGCCTGCCTGCTGGGGGTCCGGGATGAAACCTGGACGCCCGGGCAGGTACGCGTCAACCAGCGCGACCTGCTGTCGGGACGGGACGTGGCGCGGCAGACCGAGCGGCAATGTGGCCGGCGATGTACTTCGCGTCCCTACCGACGCCGCCGATCAGCATCGAATAGAACCCGCGCTGGAAGAGCAGGCCCATGAAGTAGAGGCCGGGCAGTTCGGTCATGATGCCGCCGGTGTCGGTGGGCCAGCCCTGCTCGTCGGTGACCGGGGGGTGGATGATGCTGAAGTCTTGGCCGAACCCGGTGCACCACAACACGTTCGAGACGTCCAGCACCTGCCCGTCGCCAAGCAGTGGCCTGCCATCGCGTACACCCACCGTGCGCGCCTCCACGCGCCGGACGCCGGCCTTGTCGAGGTCCACACGCCGCACCCGGACCAGCGGCGCTGTGCTGCCCGACCGCACCGCAGGCTTGACCTTCCTGCCGATCGGCGTGCGCTCGGTGAGGACGTGGTTGGCCAGGAACCACAGCACAGGGAAGGCGAGCTTCGACATCCACGTGTCGATGGCGAAAGGCACCTCGCCCTTGATCCGTCCGGAGAGCCACGTTTCGTGGCCGGAGCGGGCGCACTCCGCCGCAAGGTCGGCACCCGACTGGCCCGCGCCCACGACGAGGACGCCCCCCGGCAACAGCTGGCCTGGGTTCCGGTAGGCGGACGAGTGAAGCTGACGGATGCCCGGATCGAGCTGGTCGGCGAAGTCCGGGATGCGGGGATGCCGCTCTCCGCCTGTCGCCACCACGACGTTCGACGCAAGGTAGCTGCGATCGGCGCAGGTCACCCGCCACTGGCCGGTGTCCACCCGGTCGATGCCGAGCACGGCGGCGCGGGTCCGCACAGCGATGTCGAAGTGCCGGGCGTAGCCCTTGAGATAGTCGGCCAGTTCCCCGGCGCTGGCGAAGTCGGAGCTGCCGGTGAAGGCGAGTCCGGGCAGGCTGTTCCGGTGGCGCGGAGTGTTGAGCATCAACGAGTCCCAACGCTCCCGCCACTGGTCACCGACCCGGTTGTGGCCGTCCAGGACCAGGCACTCCACGCCGGCGAGCTTCAGGTAGTAGGCGGTGGCAAGGCCTGCCTGCCCTGCACCGACGATGGCGGTGTCCACGCGTTCTGCGTCCCATGAATCTGTCATGCCCTGACGCTACGAATTCGGAGGCCAGCGCACATCGGGCGCGGTGCGCATCCTGCCCGAACCACTGGGCCGAATTGTGCAGCTCGACCAGGCAGGTCACTCCCGCCGTCGGGTGACAAGGTCGTGGTCATAGGCGAAGGCCGTCGCTGCGGCGCGGGAGGTGAGGCCGAGCTTGGCGTAGACATTGCTCAGGTGACGGGCAATGGTCTTCTCGCTGAGGAACAGTTTCCCAGCAATGGCCCGGTTCGACAGGCCCTCCGCGACCAGGCGGATGACCTCGACCTCCCTTGCGGTCAGTCCGTTCGGCAGCGGGGCCGACACCCGCGTGGTCGCGTCGAGCTCGGCGAGGTCGGGCACCGCGCCCAGCCAGGTGAAGACCCCGCGTGCGGCCTCGAACTCCATCTGGGCCGCGTCCTCGTCACCGAGGGTCAGCAGACAGCGTCCGACGAGGGTCCTGGCCTGGGCGGCAAGGTGCGGCAGGTCGAGGTCCTGCCAGGTGTGCAACGCCCGGCGCAGCGCCGTGAGGGCGTCACCGGCCGAACCCTCCGCGCAAAGCACTGCACCAATCGACTGGGCGGCCAGGCCCGAGAGCAGCGGGGAGTCCAGCTCGCCGGCGATGGTCGCCAGCTGGTCTGCCGCCCCACGAGCCGCGGCCGGGTCGCCTGCGGCCAGCTGGGCCGCGACCAGGGCCGACAACAGTTCCGCCTTGTCCTCGGCGCGTTGGCGCTCGGTCACGAGTCGGGTGAGGGTGGTCACGGCAGCGTCCGGCCGGCCTTGCATTGTCCGCAGCCTGGAGAGGCCGGGCTCGGGCTGGTAGCCGCTGCTGTTTGCCTGCCGGTAGTCGCGCTCGGACTGCTCGAACGCCCCTGCCATTCGGTGGATCTCCCCAAGCTGGTAGTGGGCCTCCCCCACCTGTCGGGCCGGCAGGATCGCCGCGGCCTCCTGCGCCCGGCGTAAGCCGTCGGTCCAGTCGCCGCGCAGGACGGCCAGCTGGGCCCGGTGGACCAGGCATGCTCCCCGGTACGGCACCAGGTCAGGACGGTTCGCGCACCAGAGCGTCAGTGCCTGGGTCCATTCGGTGGCACGACGCAGGTCACGCAAGCGCATGCACACCTCGATCACCGCGCAATACACGGTGCCCGCAACCACCGGGGAGGTCTCGCTTGCCGACACCGACGCCATGGCCTCGTCGAAGCAGGACATCGCCTGGTCGCGGTGGCCCAGCTGCAGCTCGACGCGGCCCCGGGTCAGTTGTCCCAGCGCCAACCCGTCACGATTGCCGGCCTCCTTTGCCAGGGCGAGGGCGCGATCAGTCAGTTCCCGCGCAGCTTCGGGTCGACGCTCGAGCCATGCCCGGTGCCCGTCCATTCCCAGCAGCTGGGCCTCCTCGGCGCCGCCGAGGCTATGGGATTCCACCAGTTCCCAGGAGCGCGCCTGCCAGGCGGCACCCTGCGCGATTTCGCCGCGGTTGAACAGGACGAAAGCTGCCCAGAAGGCGACCCTGGCCGCCGCGCGGAAGTCGCCTTCTGCATCGAAGCGGTGGAAGGCGTCAAAAGTGAGGGTCAGGCACTCCTCCTCGCGTCCCACGAGGAAGGCCAGCCAGCCATGGAGCTCGACCAGCTCCTTCGGAAGGGGCGCTCGAGCGGCCGCCTCGTCGAGCATTGCCAGACACCGAGACCACTCGGCCGAGTCCCACAGTGCCTTCGCGGCCACGGCGAGGTCCCGATTCGACTCGCGGCCTGGCACACCGGCAGAAGTCTCGGGCCGGGATGTTGTCATCGGCATCCTTCGTCAGCCGGGCTTAGCGCTCCCATAAGGCTACTCGTCGCCCGAACCAGCCCTCATTCCCGCCGGGTGTGGAAGCGGGCGTGGATGCGTGGTCGTTGTTTGGTGTCGACGCGTGGCGGCGGGGTGATTTGGGGGATCCCGTCTGCTCTGAGTTGGACTTTCCACCGGTCGGTGGTGGGGTCGTGGCCGGGTTCGAGG
>JADGPA010000101.1 GCA_017882685.1 Propionibacteriaceae bacterium
ACGACGGGCCGGCCGGTGGTGACGAGGTGATCAGCGGGTGCGGTCATGAGCGTGTTCCTTCCAGGAGTCGGAGCGGGTTGGTGTGGCGCAGGGCGAGAGCGGCGGCGTCGCCGAGGTCGAGCTGGGCGGGCTCGCCGTAAGGACGGTCACTGCCTATGACGATCGGGTCGATGCCCAGCACCCGGATCAGGCTGTCCAGGCCCTGCCTGGAGTAGGACGACGTGTCGACGAACACGCCGGGATCGCTGACCAGCGGCCGGCCGCCGCGGGCCAGGAACCGTTCGTGATGCACGGGACCCAGGCCGGCCCCGGCCGCGAAACAGATCCGCAGGTCGGGCAGCACTTGCCGGCCGATCGCCTGCCAGGACCACCACGCCGCCTGCAGCTGGCTCGGGTAGTCGACCACGGCTGCCCACCAGGAAGGCAGCCGCTCGGTGTCCGCGCCCGCCGCCGTTCCGACTGGCGCGGCGACGGGACCGGGGTGCACGAACACGGGTTTGCCGGCTGCCTCGCAGACCTCGAGAATCGCTGCGGTGCGCTCCAGCGTGCCAGGAGTGGCGAGTTGGACGGCGGAGATCTGCAGCCCGACAAAGCCGGCTGCCAGCTGGTTCCGCAGGGCGGCCAGATCGGGCTCGGTGTGGCTGACCGACGCCCAGGCCTCGAAGCGCCCGGCCAGTCGCGTCACACCTTGATGCCAGGCCTCCAGCAGCGGCGCACCCTTGTCCGCGGGAAGGTCCTCGATGCCGAGCGGGCTGGACAACCCGAGCACGATGCGGCCGTCCTCTTTGGCGCGCCGCTGGTCGGGGTCGTGATCGGCGGGTCGGACGTCGTACGGCGGCTCACCGTCGAGGAGCAGTGTCCAGCCGTCGAGCCGCGGCGCGTCGCGGCGCAGGCGGAGTGCCTCGATGAGTTCGCCGGGCCACAGGTGCTGGTGGATGTCGATCGGCTGGGAATCGGTGGGATTCGTGAAGGGGTGATGTGGAGCAGCGGTGGCGACGGCGCGGCTGGGAACGGCGCGGCTGGGAACCGTGGGGCTGGGAACCGTGGGGCTGGGAACGGCGTGGTGCGAATCGGGTGGTCGCGAGCGAGCAGGGTGCGGGTTCTCTGGTGCCGGATGGACGACAGCCATCGGATTCCGTTCGATGGTCCCAGGGGTGGGCTGGGCTGTGGGCAGCGGACGCAGAGTTGCGCTGACAGTCGGACCGAGGGGCTCGGGTGGTAGCAGCCTGAGGATCGTTGCGCACCCATCGACCGAGGAGAACCTCGAGTCAACACGGGCGGGCGACGCCGAGGATCAGCGGGTCAGCCGCAACACAAGGCGCTGGCGACGCGGGCCAGATCGACATGGCGCCGCGAGTGACCCCTCAGGGAATGGTTGCCGCGCACTTGGTTCCCGTGCGACTGGTTCAGTGACCGGCAGTTGTGGGAGGGCGCGCGGACATCGCGATTCACGATCGCGGTGTCGGTCACGGACCCTGCTTTCCCAGACGGACGGGCATTTCGGGGGCACTTCATCCACAGCGGCGAACCAGCTGACCGGGAACGCGGCTGCCAACGGTTCCGCTGATGGTAGCGGAGGATCACGCTCCGCTGCTCGAAGGATGCGTCACAGCGCGGCCCCGCGCCCCGCGGGACCTCCCTCCGGGCGCCAGCGGTGAGCCACTCGCACCCGCGGCTCAGCCCGTCGACGGGGAAGCCCGCGGCCGGGATACCAGCGCCGACCGGGATGGCAGCGCCGCGGGGACACCAGCGCCCGGGATCCCACCGGCACCGTTGACGCCACCATCGCGCGGATGAAGCAGTCGACTCCCGTCACACGCTTCCCACCACCGGCAGGTTGAGCCCCGCTGAGGAACATGATCCGCGCCACAATGGTGGGCACCTCAGACTCAGACGTTCAGCCGGGCCGCCAGGTTCTCGTCCAGCGCGATGAGGAACTGCTCGGTGGTCAACCATTCCTGGTCCGGGCCGACCAGACCGGCGAGATCCTTGGTCATCTTCCCGCTCTCGACCGTCTTGATGATCACGTCTTCCAGCGCCTCGGCGAAGCCGATCACCTCGGGGGTGCCGTCCAGCTTGCCGCGGTGCTTGAGCCCGCCCGTCCACGCGTAGATCGACGCGATCGGGTTGGTCGAGGTGGGTTTGCCTGCCTGATGCTGGCGGTAGTGCCGGGTGACGGTGCCGTGCGCGGCCTCCGCCTCGACGATCTTGCCGTCCGGGGTGGACAGCACCGACGTCATCAGGCCGAGCGAGCCGAAGCCCTGAGCCACGATGTCGGACTGCACGTCACCGTCGTAGTTCTTACAGGCCCAGACGTAGCCGCCGGACCACTTGAGCGCGGCCGCCACCATGTCGTCGATGAGCCGATGCTCGTAGGTCAGGCCGGCCTCTTTGTAGGCCACCGCGAATTCGGCGTCGAACACCTCCTGGAAGATGTCCTTGAACCTGCCGTCATAGGCCTTCAGAATGGTGTTCTTCGTGGAGAGGTATACCGGGTAATTGCGGGCCAAACCGTAATTGAGCGAGGCCTTGGCGAA
>JADGPA010000102.1 GCA_017882685.1 Propionibacteriaceae bacterium
CCGCCATTGCCACCTACCGCCTCGAGGGTGAGACCCTCGAACCCCTGGCGGTCACCGGGGGATTACCCGGTACCGGCACCTTCGCGGTCGATGAGCGCCGGAACCTGGTGTACGCCGGCGTCAAGGGCACCCCCGCAGGCGTTCAGACCCTCGCGCTCGACCGGACATCCGGCATCCTCACACCGCTGAGCCGGATCGACGTGGAAGCGCCCATGGCCTACCTCACCCTCGCCGCAGGAGGGCGCCTGCTGCTCGGAGCCTCCTACGGAGGCGGCTACGGGGCCGTCTGGCCGGTAGACGAGACCGGACGCCTCGGCGACCCGGTCGCGCGAGTCGCATTCCCCAACCTGCACGCCGTCGTGGCGACCGATCGGCACGCCTACTTCGTGTCCCTCGGCGCGGACCTCATCGCGCAATACGCCCTTGCGTCCGACGGCATGCTCACCCCCCTCGAGCCGCCCACCGTCGCCGCTCCGGCGGGCTCGGGGCCGCGCCACCTCGTGCTCTCCCCGGACGGAACGAACGTCTACCTGCTCACGGAGTTCTCCGGCGAGGCGATCCGCTTCGCCCGCGACGCGGCGTCGGGCGTGCTGACGTGCGCGGAGTCGGTCCCGGGCCACGACACCACCCGAGGACTCGGCCACAGCATCTTCGGCGCCGACCCGCTCGAGCACCACTACATCTGGGGCGCCGACCTTCACCTCACGCCGGACGGCCGTCGGCTGCTGTGCTCTGAGCGGACGGAATCCACCCTCACCATCATCAACGTCGCCGCGGACGGCCGCCTCCTCGACCCGATGACCGTCAGCGGCACCGAGCGTCAACCGCGTGGCTTCGCCCTCTCCCCCGATGGAGATCTCGTCCTTGCCGTCGGTGAGAAATCGACCCACATCGCCCTCTCCCGCCTCGGGGAGGACGGGACGCTCACGCAACTGACCCGGACGCCGACCGGCACCGGCGCGAACTGGGTGCGAGCAATTCCGCTGGATTGACCACACCCACACTCGCCTCGCGAGCTACGCCGTCAGCGACTTGGCGCGCTCCGCTACGTGCGCGAGTTCGGCGCGCAGGCGGGGCGGCGACTCGACGTCGGCGTAGAGCTCGGTGTCGAGGGCCCGGGCGACAGCCGTCGACGCATCCACGAGCGTGCGGCCGGCGGGGCTCAACAGGACGCGCTTGACCCGACCGTCGGCGGGGTCGCCGCGGCGGGAGAGCAGCCCGCGCTCTTCGAGGCCGGAGAACAGCTTGCTCGCCATCATCCGGTCGATGCCGGCGAAGTCGGCGATCTCCTGCTGAGTGGGTTCGTCGACGGTGCGACCCAGCCAACTCAGCGATGCGAGGGCATCGAACTGGGTGGGGGTGAGTCCATGGGGCCGCAATCGGACGCCGAACTCGCGCCGCCAGGCGAGCGCAGCCTTGTGCAGGTGATAGCTCGGGCTCGCGAGGGGTCCGTGGAGCACGTCGCTCACGCGGCGGCCTTGCGCCGTGCCGCCTCGGCCTCGAGCGCCGCGAAGGTCTCCGGCGCCTCGGCACGGATTCCCTTGCCGATGAACAGACGGAACGCCACCGACATCGGCCCGTGCGCCTCGTAGCGCTTCACGAGGTGCACCGTGCCATCGGCGCCGGCAGTTAGCCTGTGGTCGATCACGAGCTTGCCGGCGGGGAGCGGGGCCACATTGGTCCAGCGGGTCATCGGCTCGACGCGCGAGAGCTCGAACGTCGAGCCGGGATGCGGACCGACCTGCTTCGAGAAGCCAGTCGTGCCAACCTCGAACGGCCCGTCGATTCGCAACTCCTCCTCGCGCGGGTCCCAGCTCGGATAACTGGCCATGTCGGTCCAGGTGTTCCAGATGTCGGTGAGGCTCCCGCGCACGGTGGCCTCGCAGTCGATCGCGTACATCGCTCTCCTTAAGTTGTTGTCGCGACTACAGCTTACTGGTAGTCACGACAACAACGTCAAGGGGTAAGACCACAGCTTGATGCGTGTGGGCCGAGGTGCAGGCAGAGTCGCCGAAGTCGCCTACGCTCAGAGGCGACGGCTGCGGGCGTAGAAGAAGTTGACCAGAACGATGCCGGTCCAGACCACCAAGAGGCCCGGCAGGCCGACCGTGGTGCTGCTGATCGCGGTCAGCGGGATGCCCAGAGCTACGGACACAATGGCCAGCACGAACACCGTCCTGTCCTGGGCCGGGTGCGACTGGTGCGCTCCCGGCACCGGCACCGGCGCGTGCGGTAGCGGCGCCAGACCTTTTCCGGCTACCGGGATATCGATGGTCGGTGGCTGAGCCCACAACTCGTCGTTGGTCGGCTCACGCTGGTTCGCGGTGCTCATGAAGGCAAGCCTAGAACGCGCCGCGCCGCTTGTCGCGTGCGCGAAGGCGCTTCAGACCTCGCCGCGAACGGCTGCACCCTTCGCCAGCGCGCTGTCCCGCAACGATGCCTGGAAGGCGACCATCTTCTCGGTCAGTTCCGGGTCGGACGCGGCCAGGATGCGCACCGCCAGCAGCCCGGCGTTGCGGGCGTTGCCGATCGCGACAGTTGCCACCGGCACGCCGGCCGGCATTTGCACGATCGACAGAAGCGAGTCCATCCCGTCGAGGTACTTCAGCGGGACGGGCACGCCGACGACCGGCAGCGGTGTCAGCGCGGCAAGCATGCCCGGCAGGTGGGCAGCTCCCCCGGCGCCGGCGATGATCACCTTGAGACCGCGGGTGTGGGCGTTGCGGCCGTAGGCCACCATGTCCTCCGGCATCCGGTGGGCAGAGACCACATCAGCCTCGTAGGCCACCCCGAACTCGGTGCACGCCTCGGCGGCAGCCGACATCACCGGCCAGTCCGAATCCGAACCCATCACGATCCCGACCAGGGGCTGCTCACTCATCGGTGTCTCCCATCAGCTGCCTGGCCGCTCGCCAGGCACGTTCGGTGGTCTGCTCGAGGTCTTCCCCGATCGCAGTGACGTGGCCCACCTTGCGTCCGGGCACCACGTCCTTGCCGTACAACTGCACCCTGATCCCACGGTCGGCGGCGAAGACGTCCTTCAGCCCGGCGAGCAGGTCGGTGCGGCTGCCGCCGAGCACGTTCACCATGACCGCCACCGGGGCAGTGAGCGCTGTCGAGCCCAGGGGCAGGTCGGCCACAGCGCGCAGGTGGTTCTCGAACTGGCTGGTCACCGCGCCGTCGATGCTCCAGTGGCCCGTGTTGTGCGGACGCATGGCCAGTTCGTTCACCACGATCCGCCCGTCGCGGGCCTCCATCAACTCCACAGCGAGCAGGCCGACCACCCCCAACTCCCTGGCGATCCGCTGGGCCATCGCCTGCAGGTCACGCACCTGGTCGGGACGTAGGCGCGGCGCCGGGGTGGTGGTCGCAGTGCAGATGCCATCGGTCTGGACGGTCTCGCTCACCGGGTAGACGACCGCCTGCCCGCCAGGACGCCGGGCCACCAGCATGCTCAACTCGCGGCTGAAGTCGATGAACTCCTCCGCGATCACCACCGCGTCGGCGCGAAGCCCTTCCAGCCCGGCGAACGGCACGCCCGCCTGCTCGGGCCCGTCCAGCTTCCACACGCCCTTGCCGTCGTAGCCGCCACGGGAGGTCTTGGCGATCACCGGCCAGCCGTGACGCTCGCCGAATGCCACCAGCGCTGCCTCGTCGGCGACCACCTCGTTCGCCGGACACGGGACGCCCATAGCCCCCAGTCGGGCGCGCATAACCGCCTTGTCCTGCGCATGCACGAGCGCTTCCGGCCCCGGACGCACCGCGATCCCGGCGTCCTCCAGGTCGTGCAGGATCGTCGTCGGCACGTGCTCGTGGTCGAAGGTGACCACGTCGCATCCGGCGGCGAAGGCGGCCACCGTCGCCGGGTCGGTGTAGTCGCCGACCGTGACCTCGCGGACCACCTGCGCCGCGGACACGTCCGGCCCCTCGGCCAGCAGCCGCAGGCGCAGCCCGAGCCCGATCGAGGCCGCGTGCATCATGCGGGCCAACTGGCCGCCACCGATGACGCCGACGGTCGCTGCGGGAGTCCTCACGGCCGCGAGCCTACCTATGTACGGACGACCGACGCAGGCCGGTGGCTTCTGCCAAGATGGGCCCATGACTGCGCACATCGTCGCAATGGGTGGCGGCGGCTTCTCGATGTCACCCTTCGGCGCCCCGACAAACCTCGACCGCTACCTGGTCGAACTGACCGGCAAGTCCTCCCCGCTGGTGTGCTTCGCGCCGACCGCGTCTGCCGACGACCCGCAGTACATCAACAAGTTCCTGCTCGCCTACGGCACCCTGCGCGTCCGCACCATGGTGCTGACCCTCTGGGAGGGCGGCTCGGCCGGCTCGGTGGGACGACTCGCCGACGCCGACCTGCTCGTCGTCGGCGGCGGGCACACCGTCAACCTGATGGCGCTGTGGCAGGCGCACGGCGTCGACCGTGCCCTCAAGGCCCGCTACGCGGCCGGTGACGTGGTGCTGGCCGGGGTGTCCGCGGGCGGCTCCTGCTGGTACGAGGGCTGCATCACCGACTCCTTCGGCGACTTCCGGCCCTGGCGCGGCGGACTGGGCGTGCTGCCCGGCAGCTTCTGCCCGCACTTCGACGGCGAAGCAGAACGCGCCCCGGCCTACACCGACGCTGTCGCTGAGGGGAACCTCGCCGGCGGCTACGGTGCGGACGACGGCGCCGGCGTGCACTACGTGGACGGCGTGCCGACCAACTTCATCGCCGAGACTTCCGGCCAGCGGGTGTACCGCGTGATGCCGTCCGATCTGCCCACGGCAAGCGGCGTGCTGGTCGAGCCACAACAGATGACGGTGCTCTAGCCCCGAGTTCACCCGAGTCCACCGATTTCAGCGGAAGATCAGGGCGCGTTGCACCACGAAGTTCACCGTGGTGGCCACTCCCTGGGCGATCACGAAGGCGATCACCCGTGCCAGTGGGTCGTTGCCGGTGAGCGCGTGCAGCCACGGGTAACACAGTGCCCACAACCCGAGCTGGACGGCGAAGGTGGCCCCGTAGAGCAGCACCACAGCGGCGAAGCGGCGCCGGGAGGCGTCCGCCTGGAAGGTCCAGCGCCGGTTGATCAGGTAGGCGGTTGTGGTGCCGGCGACGAACGACAGCGCCTTGGACGAGTTCGGGTCAAGGCCGAGCGCCATGAACACGTTCAGCAAACCGAAATCGACGACGGCGGAGAGGCCGCCGGTGATGACGAACCGAACGAGCTGGGTGTGCAACCCCAGTCGCGCGTCGGCCTGCGTCGGTTCGGAGCTCACTCGTCCTTCACCTTGGGGACGCTGGGGGGCGTGTCCCCTCCGAACAGCAGTTCGGTCATCATCACGTGCACGCGCTCGACGTCGGGTATGTCGTCGAGAGTGACCGGCTCATCGGCGGCGGTGGTCAGCGACAGCGTCCCGCAGCCGAAGATCCGGTCACTGAGACTGCGGCTGTAGGCCACGTTGACGATGCGGGTCAGCGGCAGGTCGTGGCCGCTCTTGTTGATGATGCCGCGCCGGGTGATGATCCGCCGGTTGGTGAACGTGTACGTCGTGGTGGACCACCGCAGGAACGGCACGAGCACCCAGAGCACGAACGCCAGCACGCCGACGAAAAGGATCACCCAGTTTGCCCACGGCTGCACGTTGGTTGGCAGTGCGAATGACACCCCGATCGCAACCGCGACCAACACCAGCACGATGGCGGGCACGAACAGCGCCTTGACGTGGCTGTGCAGACTCAGCACCTCAGCTTCGCCCGCACCCAGCAATTCCGGTGGCAATCCCATGCGGTCATGTTCCCACATCCCCGCTCAGCGCAGGTGGACAACGTCCCCGGCAGCGAAGGCGCGCTCCCTGCCGTCCACCCTCACGAGGAGGCAGCCGTTCGCGTCGACGCCGGTCGCATCCCCCACCACCGACTCGGTGGCCGACAGCTGCACCCGGACGGTGCGCCCGACCGAGGTGCAGCGGGCGGCATACTCGGCGCGCAGCTCGGCACCACCCAGCCAGCGCGCGTACCACGCCCCCAGCGCGTCCAGGATGGCTGCGGCTACCCCCCCGGGTTCCACGTAGGCACCGGCCAGTGCCAGCGATGTGGCGGTGGGCACCGGCAACTGGTCTTCGGTCAGGGTCGTGTTAACGCCCATCCCGATGATCGCGGCCGGGCCGGCGTCACCGTCCACCCGCTCGGAGAGGATGCCGCAGACCTTGCGGCCTTCGATCAGCACGTCGTTGGGCCACTTCAGCTCTGCCCGGATGCCGGTAGCCTCGCGGATTCCGTCGGCAACGGCGAGGCCGGTGAGCAGCGGCAACCACAGCCAGCGGGACGCAGGCACGCCGGGCGGCGGCCGCAGCAGCGCAGAGATCGCCAAGGACGTTCCCGGCGGGGCCTCCCACACGCGGGTGAACCGTCCACGTCCGGTGCTCTGGTGGTCGGAAACCAGCACCTGGCCCGATTCGGCTCCCGCCCGGGCGGCCGCAGCGAGGTCGGCATTGGTCGAACCGGTGGTCGCAACGGTGCGGACTGCGGTCCAGACCGAGCCCGGGCGAACGAGCTGGGCGCGCAGCCAGTCGGCACTAATCACCCCCCGACCCTATGACCTGAGCCGATCATGCCGACGTCGCGGGATCCTGAACCGTAGTCGGAACGCAATCCGGCGGACGGGCCGCTCAGCCGCGTACTGTCTGCACATGGACCTCGACATCCACACGACTCGTGGCAAAGTAGCCCAACTCGCCGCTCGGATGGAGCAGGCCAGGAACCCTTCACCGGCCGCAGCTGTGGAGAAGGTGCATGCCCAGGGGAAGATGACGGCGCGCGAACGCGTCCTCACGCTGCTGGACGACCGCAGCTTCACCGAGTTCGACGAGTTCTCCCGGCACCGTTCGCAGGCTTTCGGGATGGACGAGAAGCGGCCCTACACCGACGGCGTGATCACCGGCGTCGGCGCCATCCACGGCCGTCCGGTGTGCGTGTTCAGCCAGGACGTGACCATCTTCGGTGGCGCGCTCGGCGAGGTGTACGGCCAGAAGATCGTCAAGATCATCGACTTCGCCATCAAGACCGGCTGCCCGATCATCGGCATCAACGAGGGCGGTGGTGCGAGGATCCAGGAGGGTGTCGCGTCCCTCGACCTGTACTCACAAATCTTCCGGCGCAATGTCCTTGCCTCCGGCGTGATCCCGCAGATCTCGCTGATCATGGGAGCCGCGGCCGGGGGGCACGTCTACTCCCCCGCCCTCACCGACTTCGTGATCATGGTCGACCAGACGTCCCAGATGTTCATCACCGGCCCGAACGTGATCAAGACCGTCACCGGCGAGGACGTCACCATGGAGGAGCTCGGCGGTGGACGCACCCACTCCACCAAGTCGGGCAACTCCCACTACCTCGCCGCCGACGAGACCGATGCCATCGAGTATGTGCGACAGCTGATCACCTACCTGCCGCAGAACAACCTCGAGGACGCGCCGGTCTTCGACGAGGAGGAGGCTGACCTCACCATCACCGAGCACGACCTGGTGCTGGACACGCTCATCCCCGACTCGCCGAACCAGCCCTACGACATGCACGAGGTGATCAAGCGCGTCCTCGACGACGACGAGTTCCTCGAGGTGCACAGCCTGTACGCGCAGAACATCATCTGTGGCTTCGGTCGGGTCGAGGGTCGTTCGATCGGCGTCATCGCCAACCAGCCGATGGTGTTCGCCGGCTGCCTCGACATCAAGGCGTCGGAGAAGGCCGCCCGTTTCGTGCGCACCTGTGACGCGTTCAACATCCCCATCCTCACCTTCGAGGACGTGCCCGGCTTCCTTCCCGGCACCGACCAGGAGTGGGACGGCATCATCCGACGCGGCGCCAAGCTCATCTACGCCTACGCAGAGGCCACCGTGCCGCTCGTGACCATCATCACCCGCAAGGCCTACGGCGGCGCCTACTGCGTGATGGGCTCGAAGCCACTGGGTGCCGATGTGAACCTGGCCTGGCCGACCGCGCAGATCGCCGTGATGGGCGCCGAGGGTGCCGTGAACATCCTGTACAAGCGCGAGCTCGCCGACGCCGACGACCCGGCCACCCGGCGCACCGAGCTCATCGACGAGTACAACGACGAGCTGGCCAACCCGTACATCGCCGCCGAGCGTGGATACGTGGACAAGGTGATCTACCCGCACGAGACCCGCGCCCAGGTGATCCGGGTGCTGCGCCTGCTTCGCACCAAGCGGACGCAGCTGCCGCCCAAGAAGCACGGGAACATCCCGCTGTGACCGCCGCGCAGCCCGACCAACTCGTCAACATCGTCGCCGGCGAGCCAACCGACGAGGAACTGGCAGCCCTCGGCGCGGTGATCATCGCCCTGCGCCGGGCGCGTCCCGCACCGCACGCTCCTGCCACCAGCACGCTGGCCGGCGGGTGGCGCTCCTACTGGCACACCGTCCGCACCCCGCTGGTGCCCGGACGCGAGGCGTGGCGCAGCACCTTCCGCATGTAGACGAAGCACGACTCCACCACCGAGTTGTCAGAGTCTCACCCGGCCATGGGCGGCACAGACTCTGACAAGTCGGAAGAGGAAAGGAGAAAGGGGCATGAGCGCAACAAACGACATCCTGGCGGGGATCAACCCGCAACAGCTCGCAGCTGCCCTCGGCACGGACGAGGCCACGGCCATGAATGCCGCTGCTGCGGCAATCCCCACGCTGATCGCCAGCCTGCAGGCCAACGCCGCCTCGACCGAAGGCTCGGAGGGGCTGCTGAGCGCCCTGGGCCAGCACGCCGACTCCGGCCTGTTCGGAGACACCGTCGACCTCAACGCCGTGGACACGGCTGATGGCCAGAAGATCGTTGCGCACGCGCTCGCCAACGACCCGCAGCGGCTGCAGGCGGTCAGCGGGCTTGGCGGCAACCTGCTCTCGAAGCTGCTGCCGCTGCTCGCCCCGATCGTGATGAGCTACCTCGCGCGCCGGCTCGGCATGGGTGGCTCGACCACGTCGCAGGCCGGGTCGGTCAGCATCCTCGGTGACATCCTGGGCGGGGCTGGTGGGTCGGCGGCCGGCGGCGGGCTGGGCGACATCCTCGGCCAGATCCTCGCCTACGACCAGGGCAGCCGGCAACAGCCGGCGCAGGGCTCGGGCGACATCCTCGGCGGACTGCTGGGCCAGATCCTTGGCCGCTGACCGACGCCCTGACCTCGTCCTCGCTTCGGCCTCGCCGGCCCGGCTCGAGACGCTGGTCCGCGCCGGCCTCGACCCCCGGGTCGTGGTGTCCGCCGTGGACGAGGACGCCTTCACCGCGGACTCGGTGACCGGGCTGGTCGCCATGCTTGCGAGGGCGAAGGCCGAGGCGGTCGCGGCCACCTTGGTTGACCGGGCCCCGGACGTGCTCGTCGTGGGCTGCGACTCCTTGCTGGAGCTGGACGGTCGTCCGCTCGGAAAACCGGCGTCGCCGGAGGAGGCCGTCCTGCGGTGGCGGGAGATGCGCGGACGCGCCGGGCACCTGCACACCGGGCACCACGTGGTTGCCCGCCTGGGTGGCCAGACCCGGACGGCGGCCGCCGTGGCCACGACCGAGGTGGCGTTCGCCGACCTCGACGACGCCGAGATCGAGGCCTACGTCGCCACCGGCGAACCAGGCGTCGTCGCCGGTGCGTTCACGATCGACGGACTGGGCGGCGCCTACATCACCTCGGTCACCGGCGACCCGCACAACGTGGTGGGCATCAGCTTGCCGCTGCTGCGCAGTCTGTTCGCCGATCTGGGAGTCCCCTGGCACACCCTCTGGAAGCTGTCTCGATAACCCAAGAGGGTGGGCGCGCTAGCCTTGGAGGGCTATGACGACCACCGAAAACCTGCCCGAGGTCACACCGAAGAAGACGGTGCTGCCGGCGTGGCTCCGCGCAATGCGCCCCAAGCAATGGGTGAAGAACGTCCTTGTGCTGGCCGCACCACTGGCCGCGGGACGGCTGTTCGAGACCGGTGTGCTGCTCGCGTCCGCGTGGGCGTTCATGTCGTTCTCCCTGGTCAGCGGCTCCATCTACCTGATCAACGACACCCGCGACATCGAAGCCGACCGCCTGCACCCGAAGAAACAGTTCCGGCCGATCGCCGCCGGAGAACTGTCGGTGAGCACGGCCTACGTGCTGGCGACGGTGACGCTGGTCGCCTCGCTCGCCCTCGGCTTCTGGGTATCCCGCGACCTCGGCATCACGCTGGCGGTCTACTGGGTGCTGCAAGTGGTCTACTCGTTCTTCCTCAAGCACCAGCCGATCATCGACCTGGCCATGGTGGCTGCCGGCTTCCTGCTGCGCGCTGTTGCCGGCGGTGTCGCGTCCGGCCTTGTCCTGTCGCAGTGGTTCTTGCTGGTGGCGTCTTTCGGCTCGCTGTTCATGGTGGCCGGCAAGCGGTACTCCGAGCTCAAGGAGCTGGGCACCGACGCCGGCACCCGGGCCAGCCTCGAGCGCTACACCAAGTCCTACCTGCGTGAGGTCTGGTCGGTCTCGATCGCGATCGTGATCATGTCGTACAGCCTGTGGGCCTTCGAGCAGCGGTACGCCCAGCCGTTCGGCATCCCGTGGACGGCGATCTCGATCGCCCCGTTCACCCTCGCCGTACTGCGTTACGCCATGCGGATCGACCAGGGCAAGGCCGGCGAGCCCGAGGACGTGGTCCTGTCCGACCCGATCCTGCAGGTGCTGGCCGTGTTGTGGGTGATCCCCGTCGCGGTGGCTGTGTTCGGATGAGCAGACCGGTCGCGCTGGTCACCGGCGCCTCACGGGGCATCGGCCGGGCGATCGCGCTGGCCCTCTCCCCCACCCACCATGTGCTGGTCGGGGGCCGGGACACCGACGCCGTCTCCGACGTCGTGCGCGCGCTGGAGTCGGCACAGCCCTTCATCGCCGACCTCACGAACGAGGCAGCCGTCACCGCAGCCGTCACCGGCCTCGACCACCTGGACGTGCTGGTGCATTCGGCCGGCGCGGTGACCTACGGCCCGCTGATCGACTCCACCACCGCCGAGTGGCGCGAGCTGATGGAACTGAACGTGATCGCGCCAGCCACCCTGACCCGGCTCCTGCTGCCTGCGCTGCGGGCGGCGCACGGCCTGATCATCTTCCTCAACTCCGGCGCCGGACTCACCGCGCATCGTGGCTTTGCCGTTTACGCGGCCTCGAAGTTCGCCCTGACCGCGCTGGCCGACGCCTTGCGCGCCGACGAGCGGGGACGGTTGCGGGTCACCTCCATCCACCCCGGACGGGTCGCCACCGACATGCAGGCACGGCTGACCTCACTCGAGGGACGGCCCTACATCCCCGACGCCCACCTCGACCCCGATGATGTGGCCAGGGCCGTGCGGCTTGCCGTCGACCTGCCCCCGGACGCCTCCCTGGACGCCCTGCGCATCAACCCCGTGTGATCGCCTCGGCCTGCAACCGCCAAGGAGTGAATCCGTCCACCGTCAATGGTGCACAGGTTCACACCCAAGGCGAGCCTCGGAGCGAATGAGGACAGTAGCTGACCTGAGTGCCCGCTAGCGTTCCAGCACCATCAAGGAAGGGAACATCGTGGACTGGAAGATCGAACTGCTGGCGGTACCCGTGACCGACGTCGACAGAGCGAAGAGGTTCTATGTGGATCAGGTGGGCTTCAACGCTGATCACGACCATCGGGTGAACCAGAATCTCCGGTTCGTCCAGCTGACCCCGCCAGGTTCGGCCTGCTCGATTGTGATCGGTGAGGGGATCACCGGGATGGCTCCAGGTTCACAGCAAGGCATCCAGGTCGTCGTCGCCGACGCCGAAGCGGCCCGCGCGGAGTTGATCGCCAAGGGCGTCGAGGCCAGCGACATTGATGATCAGCCCTGGGGGCGTTTCGTGTTCTTCACTGATCCTGACGGAAACGGCTGGGCCTTGCAGCAGCTACCAGTGCGCCCTTAGCGCTCCTGCCACGCGTGCTGACCTTCCCTGGGACGCCCGCACGGCACTGGCATCGTTGTATCCGTACGCTGCTGATCGTGACCTCATCTCGGCCGGAACCGGTGGCGTGATGCCGCCCCGCTCTCCGCTGCCCCAGCGGCAGGGGCTGGACGCGGCGTGGTTGCGCACTCCCGATACCGATCCGGACGCCCACGCACGATGGGCCACGATGGGCGACTTCCTCATCGAACGTCTGCCGGCCGTAGCCCCGGTCGCGGAGATGCTGGGAGCCGGAGAGTTCGTCGACCAGGCGGGACGCCCCTGGAGCGGGGATGATGCCTACCGACCCAACGCGTTCGTGTGGTTCCACCGGCCGTTGGCGCCTGAGCCGGTCGTGCCCTTCGCCGTCGAGGTGCTGGACGCGGACGAGCGCGTCGTGGTGGTCGACAAGCCGCACTTCCTGGCCACCACCCCGCGCGGCACTCATGTCATGGAATCGGTACTGGTCAGGTTGCGCGAATCGTTGGGCCTGCCCGACCTAGCCCCGGCGCACCGGCTGGACCGCCTCACCGCGGGCGTGCTGGTGCTCACCACGAGCCGCCGGTACCGGGCTGCCTACGCCGGAGCGTTCCAGGCGGGCAGCATGCACAAGAGCTACGAGGCGTTGGCGCCGTTCGACCCGAAGCTCGAGTTCCCGCGCCGCGTCACCAGCCGGATCGAGAAGCGGCGGGGCATCCTTCAGGCCGTCGAGGTAGCCGGGGAACCGAACGCCGAGACCTTGGTCGAGCTCGTCGAGACCCGCGGCCTGCACGCGCGTTACCGGTTGACGCCCACCACCGGGAAGACCCACCAACTGCGGGTGCACATGGCCGCGTTGGGCCTGCCGATCCTTGGTGACCCCCTGTACCCCACGGTCCTGGACGTCGACGCCGACGACTTCACCGCGCCACTGCAGCTCGTTGCCCGCCGGCTGTGCTTCACCGACCCGGTCGACCAGACTCCGCGCGACTACACGAGCCGGTCCGCCCTCGGGTGGCCCGGAGGAGAACGGTGACAGGATGACCGCCGTGACCCGTCCGCTGCGCATCCTGTTCTGTTCGCCCCAGATCCCGAACAACACGGGCGCGACGATGCGTCTGGCTGCAGTGACCGGCGCCGAACTGCACCTGGCGCGACCACTCGGGTTCGACATGGACGACGCCAAGCTACGCCGCGCTGGCGTCGACTATCGCGACAAGGCCGCGACCTTCGTCCACGAGTCACTTCAGGCCGCCTACGCCGCCCTGTTGCCCGGCAGGGTGATCGCCTTCACGGCTCACGCCGGAACTGCCCACACGGACGTGGCCTACCGACCCGGCGACATCCTCCTGTTCGGCCCCGAGCCCACAGGACTCGACCCCGCACTGTTGGCCGACCCTCGCATCACCGCGCGCGTGCGGATTCCGATGCTGCCCGGAATGCGTTCCCTCAACCTCGCCAACGCAGCAGCCATCGCCGTCTACGAAGCATGGCGCCAGCTCGGCCACCCGGGCGCCACCAGCTGAGTCACACGGCGAGAACGTCCCCAGCGCGTTCGCGAGTTCCCGGGGTCGGTTCAGCGCCGCAGCAACTCCGCGCTGAGGGCCGGGTTCACGTACGCGCTGTCGAACGGGTTCGGCGTCGTACCCGGCGCCACGATCTTGTCGATGCGGTCGAGGACCTCAGCCGACAGCGTGATGTCCGCAGCGGGCAGCTGGGTGGTGAGCTGTTCCATGGTGCGCGGGCCGATGATCGCGCTCGTGACCGCAGGGTGGTTCACGACGAACGCGATCGCCATCTCCACAAGGGTCGTGCCCGCGTCTTCAGCAACCGAGGCGAGGCCATCGGCCGCGTCGAGCTTGCCAGCGTTGGCCGGGTTGTCCAGGTCGTACCGCGGCTGGAAGAGCCCGCTCGCGCCGCGGCCGGCCGAGGGTGTGGGCGGCTCGGCGCCCTTGCGCCACTTGCCGCTCAGCCATCCGCCGGCCAGCGGTGAATAGCAGATCACGCTCATGCGGTGACGCAACGCTGTGGGCAGGACGTCGATCTCGGGCGTACGGACCAGCAACGAATAGGAGAGCTGTTCACTCACCGGCCGGACATACCTGCGGTCCCGCGCCGCCCACTGCGCCTCGACGATCTGGCTGGCCTGGAACGCGGAGTGACCCACGTAGAGGACCTTGCCCTGGCGTACGAGGTCGGTGAGCGCGGCCAACGTCTCTTCGATATTGGTGCCGGGATTGGGTCTGTGCAGCTGGTACAGGTCGATGTGATCCGTGCGAAGGCGCCGCAGCGAGTTCTCCACCTCGGCGACGATCCACCGTCGCGAGGCTCCGCCCTGGTTGCGGTCTTCGCCCATCACACCCTGGAACTTGGTGGCGAGAACGACCTGGTCACGGCGCCCCTGGAGCGCCTTGCCCACGATCTCCTCGGACTCGCCGTTGGAGTACACGTCGGCGGTGTCGACGAAGTTGATGCCGGCATCGAGCGCAGTGTGGATGATCCTCACGCAGTCGTCGTGATCGGCGTTGTTCACGCCGCCGAACATCATCGTCCCCAGGCAGAGGTTGCTGACCTGAACCCCGGTGTCACCCAGACTGCGGTACTCCATGGCGAACTCCCTCTCGACCTTGACGAGTGGGCGCATGCCCACCACCTACATCCCAGCCCTCACGAGCTGGGAAAGGAAGACGTCAGACAGGTACCCCTGTCAATGCGGCAGCCGGCCGTTGGCTCAACGCTCGATGCCCAGCACCAGGCCGAAGCCCAGCATCGCCACCCCGGCGGCACCGTCGATGACCCGGGCACCGCGCCGGCTGGTCAGGAACCCCCGGACGGCGTGCGCGCTGAAGATGATGACCGTGAACCAGGCGAACGCCACCAGCGCATGCACCCCGGCCAGCACCGCGCCCGCGAGCACGGGGGCATACCCGGCGGGCAGGAACAGTGGCAGCACGGTGAGGTAGAACACCGCCATCTTGGGGTTCAGCAGGTCGGTGAGCATGCCCTTGACGAACGCCTCGCGCGGGGTGTCAACCGAGCCGGACGCGAGGTCGGTGTGCCCAGCCCCGCCGCGGATGGCCGCCCGCAGGTAGCTCAAGGCCAGGTACAGCAGGAACGCAACCCCTGCCCATCGCAGCACGGCGTAGGCCACCTGGGACGCAACGAACAGTGCCGCCACTCCCGCTGCAGCAGCGATGCCCCACACCAGTGCTCCCAGGCAGATCCCGGTGGCCGCGGCGAACGCGGAACGCCGCCCGCTGCGCAACGCCTGCCGCAGCACAAGGACGGTGTCCAGGCCGGGCGTGACCGTGACCACGGCTGCGAGCAGGGTGAACCCGAGCAGCGATTGCGTGAGCGTCACGCGGGCATCGTATGACGCGAGCGGACCAAGTCGGGGACTGGCTAGATCCAGTCCACCTTGCGGAACAGGATGTAAAGACCCACCGTGCCGATGAGCATGAGTGCGGTGCTTTGCAGGAGCCCGAAGTCGTTCATGTACCCGGGGTAGGGAATGTTCTGGCCGAACCAGCCGGTGACCGCGGTGGGTACGGCGATGATGGCGCCCCAGCCGGCCAGCTTCTTCATCACCTCGTTGAGCCGCGAGTCCTGGAGGGAGAGGTTGGTCTCGAAGATGCTGGAGACCACATCGCGCAGGCTCTCCGTCCATTCCGCCGCCCGGATGACGTGGTCGTAGAGGTCGTTGAAGTTGCCGTCGAGCTCGTTCGAAAGGGAGTTGCCGCCCTCGGACCGGAACCGCATCAGCGCCGTGACCACTTCCCGCATCGGCAGCACCACCCGGCGCAACTGCACCAGCGACTTGCGGATGCCGAAGATCCGCTGCTGGATGACCCGTGACTTCGTGACCGGGTCGAAGAGCAGGTCCTCGAGTCCCTCGAGGACCTCGTCCATCCGTTCAATGGTCTCGAAGTGGCCGTCGACGAGCTCGTCGAGCAGGCCGTGCACCAGCGCGGCGACCCCGTGGGCGAGCAATCCGTCCTCGGTCCAGCGGGTGAGGATCGCATCCATGTCCACCCGGTCGTCGGGCCGGACGGTGATCAGCGCGTTCTTCATCACGAAGGCGGACACCCGGCCGAGGTCGAGCTTGGCAACCTCACCGTCGATGTCGGTGAGTCTTGTCGAATAGCAGGTGACGAAGGTGTGGGTGGCGTGCCGGGTGGCCTTCGGACGTTCGTGCGGCTCTACGGCGTCCTCGACGGCGAGCGGGTCGAGTTCCAGCTCGACGGCGAGGGCGTCCAGCACCTCGCGCTCGGGATCGTTGAGGTCGAGCCAGACCAGCACACCCGGGTCAGCCATCCATGTGTCGAGGTCGTCCAGCGGGAAGTCCGCTGCGATCTCGGTCCCGTCCCGCCAGGCCCGGCTGCGGCAGCTACTCACCCGCACAGCATCGCACCGCATGGGTCCGTACGAGGTTATCCGCGCGTCGGATTCCCGTGTCGCTGGTCACCGGGAAGCGGTAGATTCGCCAGCCGTGGACATCGACCTGAATGCCGAAGTGGGGCATGGTCTCGGCGAAGCAGCCACGGAGGCCGACACTAGCCTCTGGCCACTGCTCAGTACGGCGCTGGTGCCCTGCGGGGTGCATTCCGGAGAACCGACATCGATGCTGCGCGCCTGCAGCGAGGCCATGGCACGGGGTGTCGCTCTTGGCGCTGCCGTCGGCTACGCCGACCGGATCGGCGGCGGCGAGCGATTCATCGACTACGACCCCGATGACCTGGCGGCAACGATCATCTACCAGCTCGGGGCCCTGGACGGGCTCGCCCTGGCAGAGCAGGCCCGGGTGGGCAGCATCCGTCCCTGCGGCGCGCTGTTCGAGGCGGCCCGCACCGACCGTAACCACGCCTGGGCTGTGGTGAATGCCGTCCTGGATTACGACCCGACGCTCACCATCATCGGGCTGCCGGGCTCGCGCCTGCTGCAGACCGCGGAACGCCACGGGCTGAACACCGCGCGAGAGTTCCAGCCGCACCGGCTTCTGAGCGCCAACGGCTCGCTGGGCGCGGTGATCACCGATCCGGAATCGGTCACCCGCCGGGCCGTCGAGGCCGCTGCCAGCGGCCACTACGACTGCATCCGCCTGCCCTGGCACAGCATCGCCGAGCGTGCGACGGCCACCGCCATCCACGCAGCCCTCATCGAGGCCGGGCACCGGATCACCGCCCACCGCGCACCGGCCGCCGATGAGCTTCCGGTCCACCTGGCGGTGGCTCCTTCACGAACCCCTGCCTGAGAGCGCCCGCATCACTAGACTCCGCAGGAGTTGCCGAGTGCAGGCGAGGAGGAGGAGTCAATGCCGATCACCAAGGTGCTGGTGGCCAATCGGGGGGAGATCGCCGTTCGGGTCATCCGCGCCGCCCGCGACGCCGGACTGCGCAGCGTTGCCGTCTATGCAGACCCGGACGCGGATTCGCTCTTCGTGAAGCTCGCAGATGAAGCCTTCGCGCTGAACGGGCTCACCCCTGCCGACACCTACCTCGACATCTCCAAGATTCTCGACATCGCTGCCCGCAGCGGCGCGGACGCCGTCCACCCCGGCTACGGCTTCCTTGCAGAGAACGCCGGCTTCGCCCAGGCCGTGATCGACGCCCGCCTCACCTGGATCGGCCCGCCACCGGCAGCCATTGAAGCCCTCGGCGACAAGGTGCAGGCCCGTCATATCGCAGCGAAGGTCGGCGCTCCTCTGGTGCCCGGTACGTCCGACCCGGTGGCGAACGCCGACGAGGTGGTCGTCTTCGCGAAGGAGTATGGCCTGCCGATCGCGATCAAGGCTGCCTACGGCGGTGGCGGACGCGGCCTCAAGGTCGCCCGCAACCTTGCGGAGGTGCCCGAGCTGTTCGAATCGGCCACGCGCGAGGCCGTCACCGCCTTCGGTCGCGGCGAGTGCTTCGTCGAGCGTTACCTCGACCGTCCGCGGCACGTCGAGACCCAGTGCCTCGCCGACAGCCACGGCAACGTCGTCGTCATCTCCACCCGCGACTGCTCACTGCAGCGCCGCCACCAGAAGCTGCTGGAGGAGGCGCCCGCGCCGTTCCTCACCGACGACCAGCGCACCCAGCTCTACCAGGCCAGCAAGGCAATTCTGCTCGAAGCCGGCTACATCGGCGCCGGCACGTGCGAGTTCCTGGGCGGTCAGGACGGCACCATCTCCTTCCTCGAGGTGAATACCCGCCTGCAGGTGGAGCACCCTGTGTCCGAGGAGGTCAGCGGCATCGACCTGGTGCGGGAGATGTTCCGCATCGCCGACGGCGAGGAGCTCGGCTACGGCGACCCGGAGCTGCGCGGCCACTCCATCGAGTTCCGGATCAACGCCGAGGATCCTGGCCGTTCCTTCATGCCCGCGCCCGGCACCCTCACCGCATGGCGTCCGCCGTCGGGCCCCGGCGTCCGCGTCGACGAGGGCTACCTCACCGGCATGGCCGTTCCCGGCTCGTTCGACTCCCTCGTGGCCAAGATCATCGTCACCGGCGCGGACCGCGCCCAGGCGATCGGAAGGGCGCGCCGCGCGCTGGCCGAGACCACGCTGGACGGTATGCCCTCGGTGCTGCCGTTCCACAAGGCTGTGCTCACCGACCCGGCGTTTGTCGCCGCCGACGGCCACTTCGGCGTCCACACCCGCTGGATCGAGACCGAGTTCGTCTCCACCATCGAGCCCTACGTCGGCACCATGGGCGCGACCGAGCCGGTGGAGAACAACACCTACGTTGTCGAGGTCAACGGCCGCCGCCTCGAGGTGCGCCTCCCCAGTTCGCTGGCGGCCCCTGCGGCCAGGGCGACCGCTGCGAAGCGTCCCATCCGGCGCAGCACCGGTGGTGCGAGGGCGAAGGCGTCGTCGTCGAACGAGCTCAGCGCACCGATGCAGGGCACCATCGTGAAGGTCGCCGTCGTGAACGGCGACGAGGTCAGCGAGGGCGACCTGGTCGTGGTGCTGGAGGCCATGAAGATGGAGCAGCCGATCACTGCGCACCGCTCGGGTGTGATCGCCAACCTCGCCGCGGTCGTCGGTGAGTCGGTGACCTCCGGCCAGGCGCTGCTGGAGATCGTCGACGTCTCCTGACCGCCTCGGCACTCGTTAGGCGCGGGCGGCTGACAGCGCTGCGGCCAACTCCGCGTTGCGGGCGGTGAACTCCCGCCACTCCTCGGGGGTGCTGGCCGCGGCACGGGCACCGGCAGCCGCATCGGCCTGCCCGCTGGTCCAGCGGTCGAGCCGGCCGTCCGTGCCCTTCAGGGTGAAGCCGATCCCGTCCGCCGATCCGCTGACCACGAGGCCGGGTGCACAGCCGGTCACCCGCTGCGGGGCCACCAGCCATTCGATCGCTGCCAACTCGGCCTGGATCTGCATGGCCGTCTCGAAGGCGAGCCTTGCCACCGCTGCCCGGCTCGCCAGGTCCAGCTGGGTGCGCAGTTCGGCGACCGCCCCCGCCTCACGCCGCAACACTCCACGGAGCCGACGGACGTGCGCCTCGAGGTCGGCAGGGGCGACGCCTCGCGCCTCTGCCAGCGAGCGGTCCGCGACGTCCAGCCCGGTTCCGGCCAGGTGGACGGGCCACGCCCGCAGCAGTCCACTCCGGGCGAGGGCGAGGCGCTCGACGCCCAGATAGGGGCCGTACGCGGACGCCGGTCGCTCCGCGTCCTCGACCGCCAGGCGCAGAGCGGGACGGCCCGCGTCCTCATCCAGCACGAGCCAGCCCACCAGCTCGGTGCCACCGCGGATCCGGTTCCAGCGCGGCAGGGTGCGTTGGAGCAGGTTCCGCTCCAGCCACGCCGCCTCCGGGACCGATGCACAGACGAGGGCCTCCACGCGCGCGACCTGCGGGATCATCCGGCGCAGGTGCGGCCGGTCGGCGAGATCGCCGGCATACGACCGGACCCGGACGCGAAGGTCGGTCGCCCGGCCGAGGTAGACCACCCGGTCGAGGTCGTCGCGAAACCGGTAGACGCCGGGCTCGGCGGGCAGCAACCCGGAGGTCCGCCGCAGCACGAGCACCGAGCCCGGCGGCTCAACTCCCGGACTGACTTGGCCCGCCATTGTCCCGGTCAGCCCCGATACGCAGCGACGAGCCGGTCGAAGAGCGCATTGAGGCGTTCGTCGATCCGCTGCCGCCGGGGGTCGGCGTCGTGCCAGGCGACGATCTCCCTTGCACCTTGCGCGAACGACGTCAGCGCACGCCACCCGGGAACGATCGTACGGACGAGGCTGTTGTCGAACACCATCGAATGCGCCCTGTCACCCAGTAGCCCAGCGCCGAGGTCCGCGTCGTGCCGGGCGATCACGTCCGACGGCACGTGCACGAGCTTCGGCTCGACGCCGGCGGCGCGGGCGACGTCGGCGAAGATCCGGTTCCACGGCAGCGCCTCGTCGGCGGTGATGTGGAACGCCTGGCCCAGTGTCCGGGGCTCGCCGAACAGGCCGACGAAGGCGACGGCGAAGTCGCGGGAGTGGGTGAGGGTCCACAACGACGTGCCGTCCCCGGGCACGACCACGGGCAGGCCGCGACGCATTCGCTCCACCACGGTCCAGCCACCGTCAATGGGAACGGAGGTGGCGTCATAGGTGTGCGAGGGACGCACGATCGTCATCGGGAACCCGGTCTCCCGGTAGGTCGCCACCAGCAGGTCCTCGCAGGCGATCTTGTCCCTGGAATAGCGCCAGAACGGGTTACGCAGCGGCGTCGACTCCGTCACGGGCAATCGGGCGGGCGGGGTCTGGTAGGCCGAGGCCGAGCTGATGAAGATGTACTGGCCCGTTCGGCCGCTGAACAGCTCGATGTCGCCGCGGACATGGTCGGGGACGAAGCCGAGGAAGTCGACCACCACGTCGAATTCCTGCGGGCCGATGGCGGCGCGGACCGCCGCGGTGTCCCGCACGTCGGCGGCGAGCACCCGCACCTCCGACGGCAGCGCCGGACGACCACAACCGGTGCTCTGACCGCGGTTCAGCACGGTCACTCGATGACCCACGGCGACGGCGCGGCGGACCACCTCGCTACTGATGGTCCCGGTGCCGCCCAGGATGAGGACGCTGAGACCCGCCAGGTCGCGCGCGCCCGCGGCGTTCGTCTCCTGGGAGTTCACCGGCTACCCCCGTCCGCGTGGGTGGGGCGTTCCTCCGGCGGCGCGGTACTTGCGCGCACGACCAGGGTGGCGGGCAGGAGGAGGTGCTCCTCGCTGGTCACCCCGGCGAGCAGGCCCAGCAGCAGCCGGACCGCCTCCGCCCCCATCTGGTGGAGGGGCTGGGCCACGGTCGTCAGCGCCGGCACGGCGTTCGCCGCCTCCGGGACGTTGTCGAAGCCCACCACCGAGAGGTCCTCGGGCACGCGGAGCCCGAGCTCACGGGCGATCTCCATCACGCGGATTGCCGACAGGTCGTTGGCTGCGAACACGGCTGTGGGTCGCTCGGGACGGGTGAGCAATTTGCGCGCCGCGTCCGTGGTCTCGGCAGCGCGATAACCACCAACCCGGACGAGCTCCGGGTCGAACGTGAGGCCGGCGGCTTCGAGCGCCTCACGGTAGCCCTGCTCGCGGAGCTGGGCGGAGACGAGGTCCGTGCGACCCCGGACGTGGGCGATGCGGCGGTGCCCGAGTTCGATCAGGTGCTGCGTGGCAGCCCTGGCACCACCGACGTTGTCGGCCTCGACCGTGCTGGGACCCGGCCTCCCGGTGTGGGGGTCCACCGCCACCACGGGAATCGTCGCGTCGGTGACCGACGCGGTCGGGGCCACGATGACGGCGCCGTCGATGAGCGTTCCCGCCAGCCGCGACAGGGAGCGGCGCTCCCACCCGACATGGTTGTGCCCGAGGTTCCCTGAGTAGGCCAGCAGCTCGTACCCGGTTCCCTCGACCGCGCTCGAGATGCCCTTGAGCAGCTCGGTGGAGAACGGCTCGAACTCCGGCACCAGAATGCCGATGACGTTCGTGCTGTGCCGACGAAGGCTGCTTGCGACCAGCGAGGATTCGTAACCCAGATCGGACACGATGTCCATCACCTTGTCGTAGGTCTCCGCCGCCACCCCGTAACGGTCGTTGATCACCTTGGACACAGTGGAGACAGACACTCCTGCGAGCCGGGCAACGTCGATGATCGTCACCCTGGCCGCGCTGGATCGCGGCGCGGCCCGGCGGGGCCGGCTGGCGTTGAGTGTCACGCCGCAACGCTAGCCCATGCCGGCCCGCGCGCCCCGCGCTGTGACGATAACGTTATCGAAAACGTTTGACACTCCCTTTGGCCGATGCGAGGATCCAAGTGGCAGGAACCCCTGCCGCACGGTCAAAGAGGACTGAGAGGTCTTTCGTATGCAGTGGACAGTCAAGGGCCCAGCACTAATCGCACTGGGCGCGAGCGTGGCGCTCGCCCTCACCGCCTGCGCAGGCGGCGGCGCTCCGTCAGCCAGCACTTCAGCCTCCGGCGCGTCGAGTGCCGCCCCGGTCGCCATGACCTTCTGGCACAACTCGACCACCGGGGACGGCAAGAAGTACTGGGAGGACACCGTCGCGGCGTTCCAGAAGGAACACCCGAACGTCACCATCACCATCCAGGCCATCCAGAACGAGGACATGGACGGCAAGCTCCAGACCGCGCTGGCCTCCAGCGACGGCCCCACCATCTTCATGGCTCGCGGCGGCGGCAAGCTCGCCGATGTGGTCGCAGCCGACCAGGTCATGGACATCACCGACAAGATCAGCCCGGAGACCAAGGCCGCCTACGGTGACGCCATCTTCAGCGGGTTCACCGTCGATGGGAAGATCTACGGCATGCCGACCTCGGTGCTCCCCGGCGGCATCTACTACAGCAAGGACCTGTTCAAGGAGGCCGGCATCACCGGCACCCCCACGACGTTCGACGAACTCAACGCAGCTGTCACCAAGCTGAAGGCCAAGAACATCGCACCGATCGCCCTGGGCGGCAAGGACGCCTGGCCGGCAGCCCACTGGTACTACTTCTTCGCGCTGCGCGACTGCGCCAAGGCGACGCTCGACAAGGCCGCCGCCGACAAGGACTTCTCCGACCCGTGCTGGCTCAAGGCCGGCGAGGACCTGAAGGCCTTCAGCACCACCGACCCCTTCAACAAGGGCTACCTCACCACCTCCGCCCAGCAGGGCGCGGGCAGTTCCGCCGGCATGCTGGCCAACCACAAAGCCGCCATGGAACTGATGGGTGCATGGGATCCCGGAGTGATCGCGTCCCTTACCCCGAGCGGCAAGCCGCTGCAGGATCTGGGATGGTTCCCGTTCCCGGCGGTCTCCGGCGGTGCCGGTGACCCGACCGCGATGATGGGCGGCTCCGACGGGTTCGCCTGCCTCAAGAGCGCGCCTGCCGAGTGCGTCGACTTCCTGAACTTCATGGCCACGAAGGCCAGCCAGGAGGGCTACGCCAAGGCCTTCCAGACCCTGCCGGCCAGCAAGGACGCCAAGGGCGTAGTGACCGACCCGGCGCTGCAGGACGTCCTCGCCTCCTATGACAAGGCCGCCTACGTGGCGCTGTGGCTGGACACCATGTACGGCCAGAACGTCGGTAACGCTCTCAATGGCGGCGTGGTCAACATGCTCGCCGGCAAGGGCCAGCCCGCCGATATCGTCGCAGGAGTGAAGAGCGCAGCCGCCAAGGGCTGAGCTGACAACCTCATGAGCGACTCAGTGACCGAACTGCCGCAGCGCTCGTCGAGGTCCGGCTCGATCCGGGGTGCCGCCCCCAAGGCGTCGCCCCGGTCCGACCGGGCCAGGGCTGACTGGCGGAAGCGCTTCGAGATCGCGATCCTTTCCGGACCGGCGATCGTCATGTTCCTGGCCTTCGTCATCTTTCCCGTCTTCATGGCTGCCTACTACGGCTTCTTCAGGTGGAAGGGCTTCGGGGTCCCCACGAACTTCGTCGGGTTCGGAAACTACGTGGTGATCTTCAACGACCAGAACTTCCGGGACGCCCTGACGCACAACGGCTTCATCCTCGTGATGTCACTGGTGATGCAGGGCCCCGCTGCGGTCGCGTTCGCCCTCCTGCTCAACCAGAACATCCGGGGGCGGTCACTGATCCGGGTCCTGATCTTCGTCCCGTACGTGATCTCGGAGGTCATCGTCGGCACCGGCTGGGGCCTGATGCTGCAGTACACCGGCGCGCTGAACGACCTCCTCACGAATATGGGCCTCGGCGCCTTCGCCCACGACTGGATCGCGGACCCCAACGTCGCCATCTGGACGTTGATGGTGATCATCTCCTGGAAGTACATCGGCTTCGCTGTCATCCTCATGCTCGCCGGGATCCAGGGCATTCCCGAGGAGCTGTACGAGGCCGCGGCGATCGACGGCGCCTCCTACTGGCAGATCCAGCGCTGGATCACTCTGCCGCTGCTCGGCCCGACACTCCGGGTGTGGGCGTTCCTTTCGATCATCGGTTCATTGCAGCTGTTCGACCTGGTCTACATCATCTGGGGCCAGTACGTCGCGTCCACGGCGGGCACCTCCACCATGGCGACCTACATGGTGCGTGAAGGCAGGCTCGCGGGGAACTACGGCTTCGGCAACGCAGTTGCGGTGGTCATCTTCGTGATCTCACTCGCCATCGCCCTGACCTACCAGCGGTTCGTGCTTCGTCGGGACACCGCTGGTGCGCTCACCGAGGCCCCCGGAAGGAAGCAGAACTAATGTCCCAGGCAGCCCTCACCGGGCGGACCGCGACCTCACGTCGCCGGAGCACCAAGAGCAGTTCCGGCGCCAGTTGGGGCAGCCCGACCACGTACCTCGTTGCCACGGTGCTCATCTCGGTCTGCATCGCGCCCGTGCTGTACATCATCATCGGCGGCTTCCGGAGCAACTCCCAGATCACCGTGAACCCGTCAGGCTGGCCAGACCCCTGGGTGCTCTCCAACTACACCTCGGTGCTCGCCAGCGGGATGTTCTGGCAGCAATTCGGCAACTCCATGATCTCGGCGCTCTCCACCACGGCGGCCGCCGTTGCGCTAGCCCTGATGGCCAGCTTCGTGATCGCCCGCTACAACTTCGCCGGCCGCAACGCGATGTACGCGCTGTTCGCCGCGGGACTGATGTTCCCGATGACCGTCGCGATCACGCCGCTGTACCTGCTGGTCAAGAACCTCGGGCTGACCAACAACCTGCTCGGGGTCATCCTGCCGCAGATCGCTTTCGCGTTGCCGACAACCGTGATCATCCTTGTGCCGTTCCTCGCCGCGATCCCGAAGGAACTGGAGGAAGCCGCCTCGATCGACGGCGCCAGTCGGCTGGGCTTCTTCTTCCGGATGGTGCTGCCGCTGTCGCTGCCGGGTGTCATCACCACCGGCATCCTCGTCTTCATCGGCGCCTGGAACGGCTACCTGCTGCCCCTGTTCATCCTGAACGACTCCGCGAACTACACCCTGCCGCTTGGTGTCCAGGCCTTCTCGTCTGAACACTCGGTGGACACCGCTGCCGTTCTCGCCTTCACTTCGCTGTCGATGATCCCGGCGCTGGTGTTCTTCAGCATCTTCGAACGTCGCATCGTCGGTGGGCTCACCGGCGCTGTCAAGGGCTGAGGCGGGCTCGCGCCTGCCCAATCCCGATCACCAACCCATGAAGGAGCTGGACCCTGTGTCCACGTCGTCCGCTGCAATCCCCGCGCTTCCCGAGGTCTCCCCCCGCGTCCGCGAGTTGCTCTCCCGCATGACGCTGGAGGAGAAGCTCGCCCAGCTGGTGGGCTACTGGCTCGACCAGGGGGGCAACGTCGTCGCGCCCATGCAGGGCGAGATGACGATCAGCCACGACCGCTCCGGGGAACTTGCCGAGGCCACCCGCAACGGCATCGGCCACTACACGCGCGTCTACGGCACCCGTCCGGTGGACGGAGCCGAGCGGGCAGCCTGGCTGTGGCAGGAGCAGCGCCGCCTGCAGCGCGACACCCGCCTGGGGATCCCCGCGCTCGTCCATGAGGAGTGCCTCACCGGGCTGGCCGCGTGGAAGGCGACGACCTATCCGACCCCTCTGGC
>JADGPA010000103.1 GCA_017882685.1 Propionibacteriaceae bacterium
ACCTCGCCGGCGTAGGACTGCCAGTTCGTGTTCGTCACGAACGAGACGGCCGTGTTGAACGCGGTGTCCACGTTCATCGACCGGCCCAGCGACCACGGCAGGAAGCCCTGCAGCACGATCAGCGCCCACAACGCCACGATGGACACCAGGGAGAACGCCATCACGGATGCGGCGTAGACCGTCCAGCGCTGGTCGACGTCGGGATTGACGCCGACCAGCCGGTAGACGGCCCGCTCGGCCCTTGTATGGTGCGGGGAGGTGAAGCTCCGGTGGATCCAGCTACCCAGGGGCACATGGATGGCCACGAGGATCAGGATGACGGAGAGCACGGACAGCACAGCTGCTGCGGTGGGGTTCATGGCGCTCAGAACCGTTCCGGACGGGCCAGTGCGTAGGCGAGGTAGACCAGGAGCGCGAGGCCGATCAGCGCGGCGAGGAGATCTTCGATCACGATGCGATCCTGCGTCACCGTCAGGGCCTCGGCGCCGCGCCTGACTGTGTCCTGACCGATCTTTACGATTCCCTGATCCGGGCATACTGCTTGCGTTGGCTACCGGGAGTCAGGGGGGATCGTGGGTCGCGTCTTCGTGGTCGGGTCGTTGAACCTTGACCTGGTCCTCGCGGTGGAGAACTGCCCCGCACCGGGAGAGACGGTGCTTGCCCGCGCGGTGTCCCGGGGGTGTGGCGGCAAGGGCGCCAACCAGGCGGTATCGGCGGCGAGGGCCGGTGCGCAGGTGGTGATGGTCGGCTGCATCGGCGACGATCAGGGCGCGCAACTGCTGCGCGACACACTGGGCGCCGCCGGTGTCGATTCTTCCGGGGTCGTAGGGATGCAAGGGGAATCCGGCCTGGCTGTGGTCACCGTCTCCGCGGACGGTGAGAACCAGATCGTGGTTGCACCGGGAGCGAACCGGGAGGTCGACGAAGCGCGGGTCCGGACGGGACTGGCATCACTCACCGAGGCCGACGTGGTGCTGGCCCAGGCGGAGATCCCCGTGCCCGCCATCGAGGCTGCAGCCGCCGTCGCGAAGGAGCGGGGGGCGAGGTTCGTGTTGAACCTTGCACCCCCCGTCGAACTCGCCCTCGAAGGGCTGGAGCTCTACGCGCTGCTGGTCAACCAACACGAGGCGGCAGCAATCGGTGCGGGGAACTCACCGGAGGAGCTCGCCGCCGGGCTCGCAGGACGGCTGGCCACCCGGGTGGTGGTGACCCTTGGCGCTGCCGGTGTGCTGGTGGCCGGTGATGGCCCAGCGCACCGGCTTGCCGCCTATCCCCCCGTTCGGGTGCTCGACACCACCGGCGCGGGTGACGCCTTCGCCGGTGGCTTCGCCGCAGCGCTCGCCGACGGCGCAGGCATCGACGACGCCGTCCGGTTCGGCTCGGCGGCGGGCAGCCTGGCCGTGGCCTCCGCCGGAGCTCAGGGGGCGGTGGACACCACCCCGGACGCGTTGCGGGCGATCATCGCTTCCGCCAGCGTCCGGGACGCGGAGTAGGTGTCGGCCTGGCCTGCGCCGAACACCCGGGCGTTGTGACCGTCCCAGGAAGGCCAGCCGGGATCACCGCTGGCGATGAACCGCACCCAGGCGCCGTGCATGTCGTCGGCCAACTCCTGCGGCGGGCGGGGCCCGGTGACCGCGGCTGCACCCTCGGCGTCCATCACGTCCCACGTGAACGGCAACTCGAGGCAGTGCATGCTCAGGCCGAGGCCGGGCGCGGGCCAGCGGAAGTCGTACAGCCAGGTGCGGTACGGGCGGCTGTCAGCCCAGGCGAGCAACGGCATCCGGAAGGTCAGGTCCGTGACCACCTGGCCGCACAGGTCGGCGGTCCAGGTGAGTTCCGGCTGGTCCTCGACGTAGCGACGAGCCGCTTCGCGCGGCAGCCCTCCGTCGGTCAGCGCCTGCACCGGTTCCGAAGCCGACCAGGCCAAGCGGACGGGCTGTGGCTGCGGGGTGAACTCGTGCGCGACGGTGCCGGCGAGCAGAGCCGTGCCTGCGCCCCCGCCGCGCCGAAGGGCGTCCGCGACGCCGACAGGCAGCACGTCGTCACCGACCATCGGGAGGAACGGGAGCGCAACACCCCCACCTGCCAGCGCGCCCTTCACGAAGGCCGCAGCGCTGGGCGGCGGACCAGCCGGCGGGGCCATCAGGTCTACCTGGGCATCGAGGATCGCGTCCTCGTCGAGCTCTGACCAGCCGCCGCGGGTGGGCGCCACTCCGGCCTTCCCAGCGAACGCCCGCCCGATCACCTGTGCCCTCGTGATGCTCAGTGACAGATCGGCGGCCGAGTGCGCGATGACCTGCCGGAAGAGTCCCTTGGCGAGCGGCGATGCCAGCAGCGCCATCACCGCCGACCCACCTGCGGACTGGCCGGCGATGGTCACCCGGGCCGGGTCGCCGCCGAACGCGGCGATGTCGTCGCGCACCCATTCCAGGCCAGCGATCAGGTCGCGCAGGCCGCGGTTGGTGGGAGCGTCGTCGATCCAGCCGAAGCCGTCGAACCCCAGCCGGTAGGAGAGCGAAACGGTCACGACGCCATCGCGGTTGTAGGACGCACCGTCGTACCACGGGCTCGACGGTGAGCCGGCGAAGAAGCCGCCGCCATGGATCCACACCAGCACCGGCAGGCCGACCTCGGCGCCAGGGGCAGGCGTGAATACGTTCAGGTTCAAGGTGGCGTCGCCGGGAAAGGACGGCTCGGGGACCGTGGTCACTTCGGCGAACGGACGCCGCTGCGGGGTGGGTCCGGGCGCGGACGCGTCGAGGGTGCCCGTCCAGGGACGGGCGGGAACCGGAGCGGCGAACCGCAACTCCCCCACCGGCGCCTCAGCGAACGGGATGCCGAGGAACGCCGCAGAGACACCGCGCCAGATGCCGCGGACAGCGCCGGCACGCGTCCAAACGACCGGTCGATCGTCGCTCATCGCTTGGCCTCGGGGTCCGCTGCATCGCGGACGGCATCGGTCGACAACGTCATGTTCGCGACGATAGCCGACCCGCCGATCTACCGACGAGACCTGTCGTCAGGTGCCGAACACGCCCACCGGCTTGTGCGAGGTCGTCACGGTGTTGTTGCCGAGCTGGCCGTACGCGTTGAAGCCCCAGCACTTGATCGCACCCTTGCTGGTCACTGCACAACTGTGGTAGCCACCAGCGGCGAGCGACTTGATCTTCGCGCCCATGTTGTAGGCCCATACCGGGGTGGACGACGTCGTGGTGGTGTTGTCGCCCAGCGCGCCATAGCCGTTGTATCCCCAGCATTTCACCGACCCTGAGGTGTCCAGCGCGCAGCCGTGGATGTCGCCGAAAGCGATCGCCTTGACCTTCTTGCCGAGCCCGCCGGCAGGAACAGGCTTGAGGGAGCTGGTCGTTGTGCCGTCGCCGAGTTCACCGTCGCCGTCGTAGCCCCAGCACTTGACCGTGCTCTTCGTGGTCAGTGCGCACGTGGTGTAGCTGCCGGCGGCGAGCGCCTTGATGCCCTTGCTCAGCGAGTAGACAGCGACCGGCACCGCAGAGTTGACCTTGGTGTTGTCGCCGAGTTCGCCCTCACCGTTGTAGCCCCAGCACTTCGGCGCACTCTTGGAGGTCAACGCGCAGGCGTGGTAGCCGCCACCGGCCACGGCCTTGGCGCCCTTCCCGAGCCCGGAGACAGCAACCGGCTTGGCGGAACTCGTCGTGGTGCCGTTGCCGAGCTGGCCGTAGGTGTTGGCGCCCCAGCACTTCACCGCCCCCTTGGTTGTCAGCGCGCAGGCGAAGAAGTTGCCCGCCGAGATCGCCTTGATGCCCTTGCCGAGACCATAGACCGCGACCGGCGTCGTCGAGTCGGTCGTCGTGTTGTCACCGAGTTGCCCGTAGATGTTGGAGCCCCAGCACTTGACGGCGCCCTTGGTTGTCAGCGCACAGGTGAAGTAGCTGCCGGAACTGATCGCCTTGACGTTCTTGCCAAGACCGGAGACTCCCACCGCAACGGCCGAATCCACCGTTGTGCCGTTGCCGAGTTCACCCTCGCCGTTGTAGCCCCAGCACTTGACGGCGCCCTTGGTGGTCAACGCGCAGGTATCAACGAAGCCCACAGTGACGGCCTTGGCCACCAACTTCGGCGCCGCCGCTGCCGGGGCCGCACCTGGTCCAAACAAGAATGAACCCGCCACAGCGATCAGGATCGCAACACCACTCAACAACCTGGATTTCTTCATTTCCGCCCCCCGACAGAGTTTCTCCTGTGGTCAGGTTTCACCATTGGGGGCCGCCGGGCCAGCGGTAGTTCTACGCGGGCATTCGAAGTATCACAAGGGTGTCGTCGCCTCTTTGCTGCGCGTGGAAGAATCGGCTGTTCACCCACAGAACCGGAGCAACAACCGTGGCGCAGCAGACCATCCTGATCACCGGCGCATCCGACGGCATCGGCGCCGCCTCCGCGCGCACTCTCGCAGCGAAGGGCCACCGGGTGCTGATCGTCGGACGGTCGGCGGAGAAGACCGCAGCCGTGGCCAGGGAGACCGGCGCGGAGCCCTTCGTCGCGGACTTCTCCAGCCTTGACGAGGTGCGCGCGCTGGGCGGCAAGCTCAAGGAGAGCCTGGGCGGTCGGCTGGACGTGCTGGCGAACAACGCCGGCGGCATCTTCGGCGACCGCGCCGTGACCGCCGACGGCTACGAGTACACCCTGCAGGTCAACCACCTTGCGCCGTTCCTGCTCACCCACCTGCTGCTCGATGAGCTCCGGGCGGCCGGGGGTGCTGTGGTGAACACATCCAGCATTGCGTCGCGCCTGTTCGGGAACCTGGATCTCGATGACCTGGGCAACGAGCGCGGCTACAGCCCGGCGAAGGCCTACGGCGACGCCAAGCTGGACAACATCCTGTTCACCCGCGGCCTGCACGCTCGCGTCCACGACCAGGGCGTCAGCACGATGGCGTTCCATCCGGGCAACGTCGCAACGAACTTCGCTGCCGACACCACCAACCTGATGCGGTTCCTGTACCACACACCGCTGCGCCACCTGGCGCTCATCAGTGCGGAGAAGGGCGGCGCGAACCTCACCTGGGCGATCGAGGGACGCCCGGGCACCGACTGGGCGTCCGGCAGCTACTACGACCAGCGCTCGCCCGCGAGGCGAGTCAACCCGCTGATGTTCGACGACACGCTCGTCGACAGGCTCTGGCACCGCAGCGCGGCGATGGTCGGAGTGCCTGCCGGGGCCTGATCGCCCTCCGATTCGAGGGCGGCGCCCGCTAACGTTCGGGTGACGCACAAGCCGCGCGTCCGAGGGGAGCTGGAGCCGGTGGCTGGGGTGCAGGGGTCGTCGTTGCGGACGCCGATCGACTCCCCCCGCGCCTGGTTCATGTGGGCGCTGGGGGTTCTTGCGTACGCGGTCGCTGTGATGCAGCGCACCAGCTTCGGTGTGGCCAGCGTGATCGCGACCGAGCGCTTCGCGGCGGGCGCCTCCGTCGTGAGCATGTTCGTCGTCGTGCAGCTGCTGACCTACGCCGCCATGCAGGTGCCCGCCGGCGTCCTTGTCGACCGGTTCGGCTCGCGGCTGGTCATCGGCTGCGGCGCGACGCTGATGTGCCTGGGTCAGCTCGACCTGGCGTTCAGCACGAGCCTGGTCTCTGCGATGGTCGCCCGGGTGCTCGTGGGCGCCGGCGATGCCATGACGTTCACCGCGGTGCTGCGCCTCCTACCGGCGTGGTTCAGCCCTGGCCGGATCCCGGTGCTGAACCAGTTCACCGGAATGCTGGGCCAGGCCGGCCAGCTGCTCAGCTCGATCCCGCTGGCAGCGCTGCTCGCCTTGACCGGGTGGACGCCGGCCTTCCTGGCAGCGGCTTCGGTCTCTGGCCTTGTGGTCGTCCTCATCTTTGGCCTGCTCCGGAACTCCCCGCCCGGCACCGTCGAAGCGCGCACCGGTGAGCAACTGGGGGTCCGCAGGCAGCTGACGGAAGTCCTGCGCGAGCCGGCGTCCCGGCTGGCGTTCTGGATCCACTGGATCTGCTCGTTCTGGCCCATGTTGTTCACCCTGATGTGGGGCTATCCGTTCCTCCTCAACGGCCTCGGCTACCCGCAGCCGGTGGCGTCCGGGCTGTTCACAGTGCTCGTGCTGGCTGGCATCCCCTTCGCCCCACTGATCGGGCTGCTCAGCAGGCGGGCCCCGCTCCAGCGCACCAATCTCGCCCTGATGCTCTCGCTGCTGTCCGCGGTGCCCTGGCTGGCGATCCTGCTGTGGCCAGGGCCGGCACCGGTCTGGCTGCTGGTGATCCTCATGGTCGGGATGGCGGGCGCGGGTCCAGGGTCGGGGATCGGCTTCGACGTGGCTCGGGCCGCGAACCCGATGCGCCAGATCGGGACCGCCAGCGGTGTCGTCATCATCGGCGGCTTCTCTGCGGTGCTGATCAATGTCTGGGTGATCGGGGTGGTCATCGACCTCATGGGGGGCTACTCACTGACCGCGTTCCGCTGGGCGATGAGCACCCAGTTCGTGTTCTACGCGGTCGGGGTGACCGGTGCCTACATCGCTCGGGCGCAGGTCCGCCGGCTCGACCGGCAGCGGGGTGTTCGCCACCCCACCCTGCTGGCGGTGCTGCGCAAGGAGTGGTCGAACCTGGGAGTGCAGTGGCGGATGTTCCGCTCGCCGTCTTCGGTCGGTTCGCCGACGGGCTTCCTCGAGCTGCCCATCGATGACGGACGGACGGTCCAGATGGCCGCCGTCCTTCCCGGCACCGGTGGGCTGCTGGCTGCGATCGACGTTCCGCCGTCCGACGCGTCCGACGCCTGGTGGCACGATCGGGTCGGTGACTACCTCGACCTGGTGGCCACGGAGGAGCTGGAGATCGGTTCGGTCGAGGTCCGCTGCCCGGATGCGGCCACCACCGGCCGCGTCCGGGCCCTGATCGCCACCGCGCTGGCCGAGCGCGGCGCAGTCCTCTCCTTCGACGTGGTGACACGCGGGCGCTGACATCCGGACTCAGGCCTCGGGACCGAGGTGCTCCACCACGGCCTCTACCTTCGGAGCGGGGGGCCGAATCGGGCGTGCAGCCTGGGCCGTTGGGTGGTGTCGACTCGTAGCGGCGGTGTGATTTCGGGGATCCCGTCGGTGCGGAGCCTCACTGTCCAGCGGTCGGTGGTGGGGTCGTGTCCGGGTTCGACGATGCCGTGGTGGTGCGGACAGAGGAGGACCAGGTTCGAAAGGGCTGTCGGACCGCCGGCCCACCAAGGGATGATGTGGTGCGCGTGGCTCGCCTCGGGTGGTTTGTCACATCCCGGAAAGACGCAGCCACCGTCCCGCACCTCCAGCGCCGCCCGGATCGCTGGGGTCACCAGGCGCTGGGCGCGGCCTACATCGAGGACCTCCAACTGGCCTCCCAGCACAGAGGGCAGCAGATCGGCGTCACACAGCAGTTGACGGGCCGCTGAGGGTGCCAGCGACTCGCCACGACCCACCAAGCCGGCATCGACGCACTGCTTGAGGAGCTTGTCGTAGGACATGGTTACGACAATCCGGGGCCGATCACCGCCGTTCATGGGCGCCAGGGCTTGCTGGCCGTGGTGCCCCACCATTGCGAGCAGGCCGTCGGCTCGCCGCATCGTTGGCGAGACGTATTCGGCATACGGATCCCGGGCGTCCAACGCCCGCTTCTCCGCCGCCGCGTAGGCATCGACCATCCTGATCAAGGGCTCCGCACTCGCGATCGGCAGGCTTCCCCGCATCAACACTGACCCGCGCCCATCGGAGTGGAACTCCAGATAGCGGTTGGCCGTCGCCCTCCGCAGTTCCCGCTCGAGCCTTTCAGCCTCCCGTGCCTCTGCCGTCTCCGGCGACAAGACCTCAACAAGATGGCCTGAAAGTCGCCGCAGTTCGGCGGAGTTGTGGGTAGCGGCGAAGCCCACCATCAAGTGCTGTGCCTCGGTCACGACGCCTTCATCGAAATCACAAGGCAAGTCGCGCAGCACCCCGATCATTGCGTCGGTCTGCGCAGGCGCGACCTCACCCCTGGCCGCCGCGGAACCCAGGACGCCGAACCGTTCCAGCCCCTGACCGGCCTTGATCAGGTAGCCAGCCTCCCGCGCCGTCAGCCTTCCGGCATCCATTAGCCACGTGGTGGTGGAGGTGCGATGCTCCCGCCAGGCCGCCTCGGAGCACTCGACCCCAGCAGCCAGCCGTCGCTGCCACGCCACCATGCGTGCACCCACCCGCAGTGCTTCCGACAACAGCCCCAACTGCTCTGCGTCGGTGGGCAACCGCAAACGGTCGTCGATCAGGGCGTCGAGAACAGCATCGAGATGAGCCACGAGCTGGCCGTCCGAAAGCTGTGCGCATCCCTCATCCATGTCTAAACGCTAAACACCACCACTGACACTTTCCCGCCCAGGAAAGGCTTATCCACAAGCACTTTCACCATTCCCAGCGTTATCCACAGAGAACGACTTGCCCATTGACACCAGGCAAGGCGCGAAGGTCGACCTCAGAGGTCCGGAGACCGTGGCGAGGTCGGGTCCCCCACTCCCCCTGCAGGTACCCGTGCCTCCGGGCATGACCAGGCGCTCGACCGGCACGTCATCGCCGTGGGCCCGTTCCCAGGCCTTCGCGTAGCGCGTTCCCACGAACAGCAGCAGGAGACCCACCGCGAGGAAGGCGCCCACCCGGGCGATGGCGTTCAACATCCCCAGGTCGAGCAGGAACAGCTTGCCCACCGCAAGGGCCGCGATCGCCAAGGCCAGGTGCAGCCAGACGTCGAAGTCCGCCTTGGCCGCGAGCCCGCGCTGCAGGAACACGACACACAGCACCATCCAGGCAGTGGTGACGAGGGCCTGCCCGGTCTGGAAGCCGGCGCCGGCATTCCCGGCCTGGACGCCGAGCCACGCGGCGAAGTGGACGATGGCAACCGAGCCCATCGCTGTCGCCATGGACCACGACAGGTAGGTGCTCCACCGCGGACGGAGGTCGAACCACCGGGTGGCAGCCGTCCTTCCGAGCACGACGACGGCGATCCCGGCCAGGGACTGGACGATCTGCTCCGGTCCGGCATCGGCAGCCGATTCCTGATCGAGGCTGAAGGCCAGCAGCGGTAGCCAGCTGGCCACGCCGAGCACCCCGAGGATGCCGCCCACGATCAGGTTGACACCCGACCGCGTCTTGGCGGCGACCGCAAGGTAGACCACGGCGAACGCGAGCGCCAGCACGACGAAGTAGCGATGCTGCGTCGCGGTGAACACCGCAAGGAGCGCGAACCCAGCCCCGATCGGGACGGTGGCCCAACGCACCCGCTCTTCCACCCACGGCAGGATGCCGCACACGCAATACACGGCGGCGACACCTGCCAGGACCAGGGCCGCACCTACCGTATCGGGCAGCTGCGGGGCCGCCAGTGCCGCCGGCGCCACCATCGGCGCCAACAGTCCGATGGCGATCGCCCGCCCGGTGGACGGCTGCACGGGGGCGATCAGTGCGGACAGCAATCCGAGCAGTGCCAGGCAGACCGTCAACGCGACCAGCCACCGCAGCTGGTCGGGACGCAGTCCGTCCGCGCGCCACGTGAGCTGCAGCAGCACCATGACGGTCGGCAGCACCCGCGCAAACGGGAACAGCCGCCATCCGGTGCCGCGCTCGAACCAGAGCGTCACCGCGGTCAGGACGAGCATCAGCCGGCCGTGATGACGGGTTCGGGTCCTGCCCCGACGTACCCGGCCAGCAGCAGGCTGCCGAGCAGAGAGACCAGGCCGACCCACTCGTTGTCCCACAGTCTCGCCAGTACCATGCCGCCGAGCCCGATCAGCGCTGCGAGCACAACCCCCGCAAGGGGAGGCAGCCAGCCGTAGATGACCGTGGCGGTGACAACGCTCAGGAAACCGGCCGCCACACCCGTGGCGCCAAGGATCGGGGCGCCGACGTTGCCTGGATCCCGCTGGCGCACTACGAAGGCGAGCGCCACCAGCACCACGCCAAGGAGGGCGGCGGAAATGGTCCGGGCCAACGGCCCGAACAGGCCGTACTGGGCAGCCAGGATCAACAGGAACGCGACGCCGATCAAGGTCACGGCCGCGCCGACGAGGGCCAGCAGCTTCGGCATGAAGCCCGGTCGGCTCCACGCCGGGGACCCGACCTGGGTGACGGGCGGCGGTGACGTCGTCGACTGCGCCGAAGGCGGCGCGGTCTCAGGGGCGTCCCCAGCGGCCGAGGGAACAGGAGCCTGCGCGGAAACGGGCGGCGTGGGCGGAGCGGACGGGGCCACCGGCGCCAGAGGTGCCACCGGTGAGGGAGCCGAGCCAGGCAAGGGTTCAAGGATCAGTCCGTCGGTGTCGACCCAGGACGAGGTGACCTGGTAGATGACCTGGGTGCGTGAGCCACTCGTCACGTCGGTGACCGCCAGCCGACTCCCCCGCGAAATCCAGCCGACGAGTTGTCCGTCCCGGGCGGGCGAGGTGTACGCGGCCAGCGGGGCTGCAGCCGTGCGCTCGACCCGCACCGGCTCCGACGACCGCGCTTCAACGCGGTTCGCCGCGAACGGGGTCGGCCGGTCAGCTTCCGGAGCAACCACCGGCCGGGGGTCCACGGCAGCAGGCGCGAGGCGAAGGACGGCCTGTTCCAGCGACGCGAGCCGGCGCACAATCACGTCCTGCCGTGCCGACTGGAGCTGGGTCACCCGGGTGTCCACCCAGGCGAGGCGCCGGTGCAGCGCATCCCGCTCGGTCAGGAGGCCAGTGAGATCATCTTCGGCATGCCTACCCGGGCCTTCGTCCGGCATTCGCCCGACCTCCTCCAACAGTTGGTTTCTCGCTCGCTTGACCCTAGGCGTACGGAACCTCGGTCCGTGGCCGAACAGCGTTGAACGACAGTCCCTCACCAAACCTTCAGGGATTCCTTATCCATTGACCCTTGCGCAGAGCCGGGGTTATGGTCCGAGATATCGCGCGGCGGAGCGACGAGGGTGTCGGTCCTCCGTTCGGTGCCACCACACCCCTCCCCCAGAAGGAGCTTCAGTGAAGAAGCTGCACATCCTGATCGCCGCCTTGCTGGCGGCGCTCACGCTGACGCCGTTCTCGGCAACCCAGGCCGAGGCCCACAGCCAACCGGTCAAGGCCGCCCACACCTTCGCCTTGAACGCAAAGGTGCTCGACGGCGGGCAGCAGATCGTCTCGCTGACGATCAAGACCGGCCGCCTCCCCATCTTGGCCTCGAGCCTTTCGGCGAGCACGTTCAGCGTCAAGGTCACCGGTACCAACCCCTACACCTCGCTGGATCCCGCCACGGTTTCCGGCACGTTCAAGGACGTCTCGCGCACGGTCACCGGCGTGCACCTCGACCGTCAGGGCAACATCGTCCTCGACCTGGCCTACGGCTTCGGCATGGAGGGCGCGTCCACGTTCGCGTGGGCGAACGGTGAGAGCCGCAACATCATGCTCGACCTGACCTACACGATCACCCAGAACAAGCCCGTCAAGTTGTGGGGCGGCAAGGACTACACCTTCTCGTCGCTCAAGCAGGGTCGCGTCGTCGACCCCGAGGTGGACGCTTTCGGCTCCGGCAAGGCCGCCGGCATGGTCTACCGCCTGTACAAGCCGAAGAAGGCTGCCGACGGCAAGCGTCCGCTGATCATCTGGCTGCACGGTGGCGGCGAGGGCGGCTGGTCGCAGGCCTACAACAACGACCTCCCGCTGCTGGCCAACCGTGGCGCGCTCGGCTTCATCACCCCGAAGGCGCAGCGTATCTTCGGTGGCGCCTACGTCCTGGCGCCGCAGGCCAACGACTACTGGCTGAACGACGCCGCGCAAGGCTACTCGGCGCGACTGAAGACCCTGATCGACAAGGTCGTGCGCAACAACCGCATCGACAAGAGCCGGATCTACGTGGTCGGCGCCTCCAACGGCGGCTACATGACCCCGAAGCTCGTCGTCGACAACCCCGGCTTCTTCGCCGCAGAGGTGCCGATCGCGCCGGCCCTTCTGTGGGAAAAGACCCCGAAGGTCTTCCTCAGGATGATCTCGGATGCCGACCTGGCAGCGATCAAGACCCCGACCTGGGTCGTGCAGTCAAAGAATGATCCCATCCTGCCGTTCGCCGTCAACGGCCAGCACATGGCGGCCACCATCCCCGGCGCCCTGCTGACCGCCTATGACAACGTGACCTGGGACGGTGTGGCCTACAACGGCCACTGGTCCTGGATCTACGTCGCCCGCAACGATCCCAGGAAGGATTCCGGCCTGCACATCTGGCAGTGGATGGCCAAGCAACACCTGCGGTCCGCCCATCACCACAAGTAATCCCTGACGAGTGGGCGAGTTGGTGGCGGCCGGCTCGCCCACTTCTAGGTCCGGATCAGGCCGAGACCCCGGTGCCGGCGAAGCGCGCACGGTAGGTGTCGATGTCGAGGGCGAAGGCCCCTTCGGCCTCGCCCGGCGCAGTGTTGTGCCAGAAGTCGATGTCGTGGGCCCAGATGGCTCCCGCGAACAGGCCGCCGTCCTGGTACCGGTCGAGCATGCAGCTGAGCACGACGTAGTCGCGGTGTGAGCGTTCGAGTGTTGCGATCTCTGGCTGGTCGAGCAGCCGGAATGCCGCGACCGGGTTCAAGGAGTCGAGCCGACGGGACAGCGTCGCGCGAAGGGTGGCCGTGCTGGTGAGGCCGCGCACCCGGTGGACGCCGGGCTCCGCGCTCCGTGCAGCCTCCACACCATCCAGCCTGTCGCGTTCGGTCCACGCGATCATCGGGGCGGTCACGCGACCGTCCTGCGCGTAGGAAGCCATCAACTCCAACAGCGCCGCGGAGCTGTAATCGGAGTGCCGGTAGTAGTCGGCGTTCCGACCAAGCAGCTGGATGGACCCGAAAGCCGGGGCTCCGGGCCGATGGGAGGTGCTACCGAGCACTGCTGCGATGTAGCCGTTCGGGTCGGGCAGCCCCGACCAATCGACGGAATGGCCGAGTACGGACTCGACCAGAGCCGTCTGGTGGCGAACCGCTACGTATGACGTCGCGTTGGTGGGCATCTCTTCCTCCTCGAGGGTCCTGCTTCGTTTGGAGGCTCGGACCTCGTCAGCTGATAGGTCCCACGTAGATGAAACCCCTTGCGCGGGAGCCAGCAATAGACCCCGTGCGGGCGACACGAGGGGCCCGGGGATACGCCTCCAACAGGACCTTCAACCGCTCGAGGTCGGCGGCCACGGCCCGGACATCGGGAGAGTGGCCGTCAGCTGTTCCAGCGCAGGATTGCTGCCGACTCCTTCTCGCGTCCGAGAATCGAAAGGCTGCCGACTTCCAGCGGGAAGCTCTGCCCGAACATGATCGGGAAGTCGAGCCAGCACAGCGCCAGCACGCGGGACGCATGCCCGTGACCGAAACAGATCGCGCGGTCCACGCCGGAAGCCCGGACGCGGGCCACGATCCGGGTCAGCCGGGCGCGCACCTCGTCGGCCGACTCTCCCCCGACGCAGCCGTTGAACCAGATGCGCCAGCCCGGACGCTGCTCGCGGATCTGCGCGCTGGTCAGGCCTTCGAAGTCGCCGTAGTACCACTCGGAGAGGTCGTCGGTGACCTCGTAGTCGTCGAAGCCGGCCAGCTCCGCGGTCCGTTGGGCACGTAGCCGCGGGCTGGTGAGCACCAGGCCGAAATCGGCGGGGTCCAGCCGGCTCCGCAGCGACCGCGCCTGCTCCACCCCGTCCTCGGTCAGGTCAAGGTCGGTGACCGACGTGTGCTGGCCGGACTTGCTCCATTCGGTCTGTCCGTGGCGGACGAGATACAGCAGGGTCATGGGTCCATCCTCACCAATGGAGCGCCGGCACGATAGGCCCGACGCCCCAGGGGCGGGTGAACGCTCGGTGCTGGCGGGTTGCCCACACCGACAACACGCCTCAGGGTCGCGTCCCGGGACGGCATTGGTCATCGCGCACCTTTGTGAACCGAGTTCGGTTCACAAAGGTGCGCGTTGTTCACTCGTTGTCGCCACCGGTGGACTTCACCGCCGAGCCGGAGCCGCCGACGGCGTCGCCTGCGTCGGGCCAGAGCCAGTCGGCGATCTCTGGCAGGTCGGTGCCCCACTCATGGGCGTATGCCTTCGCCTCGATTCGGCGGTCCACCATCGCCTGACGGACGGTCGCGTACTTCGAGCGCAACCCCTCGACACGGTCGATCACGTCGATGACCAGGTGGAACCGGTCGATGTCGTTCAGCATGCACATGTCGAACGGCGTCGTCGTCGAACCCTTCTCCTTGAAGCCGCGCACGTGGATGTTCGCGTGGTTCGTGCGCCGGTACGCCAGCCTGTGCACCAGCCACGGATAGCCGTGGAACGCGAAGATGACCGGCTTGTCGGCGGTGAAGATGGTGTCGAAGTCGCGGTGGCTGAGGCCGTGCGGGTGCTCGTCCTCGTCCTGCAGCCGCATCAGGTCGACGACGTTGACGACGCGCACCTTCAGGTCCGGGATGTGCTGACGCAGCAGGTCGGCGGCCGCCAGCACCTCGAGCGTCGGCACGTCACCGGCGCAGGCGAGCACCACATCGGGATCGGTGCCGGTGACCTCCGTTCCCGCCCATTCCCAGATGCCCAGGCCGCGCGTGCAGTGCGCGATCGCCTGCTCCATGTTGAGGAACACCGGCTCGGGCTGCTTGCCGGCCACCACGACGTTCACGTACTGCTTGCTGCGCAGGCAGTGGTCGAACGTGGAGAGCAGCGTGTTCACGTCCGGCGGCAGGTAGACGCGGATAACCTCCGGCGACTTGTTCATCACCACGTCGAGGAAACCGGGGTCCTGGTGGCTGAACCCGTTGTGGTCCTGGCGCCACACGTGGGAGCTGAGCAGGTAGTTCAAGGACGCGACCGGACGCCGCCAGCCGATCTCGTTGGTCGACTCCATCCACTTGGCGTGCTGGTTGAACATCGAGTCGACCACATGGATGAAGGCCTCGTAGGAGCTCATCATCCCGTGGCGCCCCGTGAGCAGGTAGCCCTCGAGCCAACCCTGGCACTGGTGTTCGCTGAGCACCTCGACCACCTGACCCTGCTTGCGCATCGGGTCGGGCTCGTCAGTCGGCAGGTAGTCGGCCAGCCACTGCTTGTCGGTGGCCTCGTAGATCGCCTGCAGCCGGTTGGACGCGGTCTCGTCGGGCCCGAAGACCCGGAAGTTGTCCGGGTTGCGCCGCGCGACCTCGGCGAAGAACTCCCCCAGCCGCTTGGTCGATTCGACCAGCGGTCCGCCGTGGCCGTCGGCGTCGGGCTCCACCGCGAAGTCGCGGAAGTCGGGCATGAGCAGGTCCTTCAGCACCAGGCCGCCGTTGGCGACGGGGTTGGCCGACATCCGCTGGTCCCCCGACGGACGCAGCACGTCGAACTTGGGCAGGAACGCGCCGTCGGTATCGAACAGCTCGGTGGGCACATAGCTCTGCAGCCAGTCGGACAGCACCGCAAGATGCTCGTCGGAGTCGCGGGCGTTGGCCAGCGGTACCTGGTGGCTGCGCCAGTGGTCCTCGGTCTGCTTGCCGTCGACCGTCCTCGGCCCCGTCCAGCCCTTCGGGCTCTTGAACACGATCATCGGCCAGCGCGGGCGCTCGACCTCTCCTGCGTCCATGCCCTCGGCGGCGGCCTTGATCGCAACGATCTTGTCCAGGGCCTCGTCGAGCAGCCTCGCGAACCGGCGGTGGGTTTCCAGGTGGTCGTCGTCTGGCGTGATCTCGAAGAACAGCGGCTCGTGGCCATAGCCGCGCATCAGGTCGGCTAGCTCCTCTGCGGGGATGCGGGCCAGCACGGTCGGGTTGGCGATCTTGTAGCCGTTGAGGTGCAGGACCGGGAGCACGACGCCGTCGGTCTTGGGGTTGATGAACTTGTTGCCGTGCCAGCCGGTGGCCAGCGGGCCGGTCTCGGCCTCGCCGTCGCCGACGACGGTGAATGTGATCTGGGTTGGGCTGTTGAACACCGACCCGTAGGCGTGCGAAAGCGAGTAGCCCAGCTCGCCGCCCTCGTGGATGGACCCCGGGCATTCCGGCGACACGTGGGAGGGGATGCCGCCGGGGAAGGAGAACTGCTTGAACAGCCGGCCCATGCCCGCCTCGTCGCGAGTGATGCTCGGGTAGATCTCGGTGTAGGTGTCGTCGAGGTAGGCGTTGGCCACCAGCCCGGGACCGCCGTGGCCGGGGCCGGCGATGTAGATGGCGTTCAGCCGGCGCTCGACGATCGCCCGGTTGAAGTGGGCGTAGAGGAAGTTCAGGCCGGGCGTGGTGCCCCAGTGGCCCAGCAGTCGGCGTTTCACGTCGTCGCGGGTCAGGGGCCTGCGGAGCAGCGGGTTGTCGAGCAGGTAGATCTGGCCCACCGACAGGTAGTTGGCCGCCCGCCACCAGCCTTCGATCAGCTCGGCGGTGTCGTCCGTGATGGTTTCGGGAGCATCCTGTGGCCGGGTGCGCCAAGCGGTGGCTGCTGCGGGCGTGTTCGACATCGTTCTCCTCGGGTGCAAGCAGGTTGGCCGTGCGTGTCATTCATACCCCACACCCGAAGGCATTGGGACGGATGAGTCGACCCAGATCCGGATGGGAAATGTGACGCAGGCTGCTTCACCTCGGGAGCTGACTACGTCCCGCTCTGTGGCCGCAACCGCACTTTCACGGCGTTGGTGGAGTCGTTGATCTCGGCGAACCTTGAGCGCGACTTCACGAAGTCGCTGAACGAGCGGTAGCCGATCGACTTCTCGTGGAAGGACGGATCCAGGCGCTTGATCTGCTGCTTCACCGCCGACATGTTCAACCACTCGTCGTCTGCGTCCTTGTCGTGACCGAGTTCGAGGGCGCGCCGGAGCAAAGTGGTCGCCGCCCGCGGCGACATCTTCGCCGCCGGCTCGTCGGCGTCACGGCCGTGCTCATCCGCGCCCGTGACCACGTCGACTGGTGCCAACTCCGTCCGGAACACAGCCGTCGGCGCCGCCTTCTTCACCGGGGCCTTCTTGGGCGCCGATGCAGCAGTGGTCTTCGCATTGGCCCTGGTAGCAGCGACCTTCACCGGGGCCGGCTGCGGCGGGTCCACCGGTTCCGTCTCTTCCTCATCGACCCAGATCCCGGGCAGGTCGTCGTAGAGGCTGAAGTCGTTGCAGGCGGCGGGCAGCGACTTGCTGGTCGCCCCCTCAACGCCAACCGCGACGATGTAGCGGCCCAACCGCTTCACGCGTTGCGCCAGCGCAACGTAGTCGGAGTCGCCCGCCACGAGCACAACGTGGGTGACATCGCCCAGGCGGAACATGTCCTCAACGACGTCGATGGCGAGCCGGATGTCGGCGCCGTTCTTCGTTGCCGAGAGGGGGAACATCTGGGTCAGGTCGATCGCCCGGTCGATCAGCTGCCTGCGATAGCCGGCGTTCACCGGCTGTGACCAGTCGGCGTAGGCACGGCTGATGACGACCGTCCCAAACGATGAGGCGTAGTCGAGAATGGCGCCGATGTCGACGGTGGCACTGGTGATCCGCTCAACCACCTCCGCATCCGCGGACGGGCTGTCGATGACGACGTTGCGGACCCGGTCGGATTGGAAGGCGCCGCGTCCGTACAGCTGGTTGTACAGCGAGATAACGATGTTGTCGAAGTCGATGTAGACCGCCACCCGGTTGTCACCGACTTCAGCCATTCGCACTCCTCGGCTCAGGCGGCAGACGCCGCTCCCCCAGTGTCGCCCGCTCTCTGCGAAAGCAGCAACAAAGGCCCGGCTCTAGCGGCTCTCCAGCGCGAGGCGTCCAGCCAGCAGCGCGTAGGTGGCAGCGAAACCCCGGCGCAGCCAGGTCAGGATCCGGGGCCGGGCCACCACCTGGTCACGGACGGCAGCGGCGAAGACCCCGTAGAGCGCGAAGACGCCCAAGGTGACCGCCATGAACACCAGGCTGAGAACGACCATCTGCCAAGTTCCCTCGGGAGTGCCGGCAGGGACGAACTGGGGAAGGAAAGCGAAGAAGAAGATCGTCAGCTTCGGGTTCAGCACGTTGATCGCGACAGCCGTGCCGATGACCCGCCACACCGAGCGCGGGGTGTCGTCGGCGAGGTCGAGGGTCGAGGTGTCGCGCAGGGTCTGCCAGGCGAGCACCAGCAGGTAGGCCACGCCCAGCCATTTGATGGTCTGAAAGGCGGTCGCGCTGGCGTTCAGGATCGCTGCCAGCCCTGTGATCGCGGCGACCATGTGCGGAACGACCCCAAGAGTGCAGCCGAGGGCGGCAACAAGGCCGGCCTTCGCCCCGCGGGTCAGTCCTGCCGAGATGGTGTAGGTGGCCCCCGTTCCCGGCGTGGCGACGACGACGAGGGTGGTGATCAGGAAGGCGATGCTCATGGTGCCCTCTCCGGGCGGCCCCCCGCACACCCTTCGCAGCCACGGTACCGGCCGGCGCTTCTGGCCGAGCTCGAGATCGACTACCGAGCGCACCGGACGCCCGGCGGGAGTCGCGACAGAACGGCAGGTCGAGCATGACATCGTCAACGGACTAGTGACGCGCGACCCTAGACGGGCAACTCCCAGGTGTGCACCGGCTCGTTGCCGTGCATGTTGACGGCGTAGGCGGCCACCATCTGGCGCAGCGCGTCCTGCCGTGACATCCCGCGACCCTCAAGGCGTCGCACCGTCGCCACCTGCCAGTCAGCACCGTTCTGGCCAGTCAGGCAGCGGCCCTCGATGATGCCGAGCAGGCGGTTGCGCACGTCGGCGTCCACGCCCCAGGCGGTCAGCCCCTCGTGCGCCATCGGCAACAGCACGCGAAGCACCAGTTCGCTCGCCGGCGTCTCGCCCTGGCCGGGCCAGAACAGCTGCGCGTCGATGCCGTTGCGGGCACCGCTGGCAAAGTTCTGCGACGCCGTACGGAAGGACATTCGCGACCACACCGGGCGATCGTCGATCACCATCGCCCGCAGAGCCCCGAAATAGAACGCCGCGTTGGCAAGGGTGTCCACGATCGTGGGTCCGGCGGGAAGGACCCGGTTCTCCACCCGAAGGTGCGGCTGGCCGTCGACGATGTCGTAGATCGGCCGGTTCCAGCGGTAGATGGTGCCGTTGTGGAGCCGCATCTCGGCCAGCTGCGGTGTCCTTCCGGAGAAGAAGGTGGCCTGCGGGTCCTCGTCGTCGAGCTCCGGCAGCATCGCAGGGAAGTAGAGGGTGTTCTCCTCGAACAGGTCGAAGATCGAGTTGATCCAGTGGTCGCCGAAGAACACCCGCGGCCGCACCCCCTGGTTCTTGAGTTCGATCGGACGGGTGTCGGCGGCCTGGGTGAACAGCTCGATGCGGGTCTCGGCCCACAGTTCCCTGCCCATGAAGTAGGGACTGTTCGCCCCCAGCGCCAGCTGCGGGCCCGCAAGCACCTGGGCGGCGTTCCAGTGGGCAGCGAACTCCTGTGGGCGCACCTGCAGGTGCAGTTGCATCGAGGTGCATGCCGATTCCGGGGCCAGCGAGTCGGCATACCGCAACAGCCGCTCCCCCGAAGGTCCCGTGATGTCGAGGTGGATGTCCTCCCCCCGCGCAGTAAGGACGGCGTCGTTGAGCGCCCGATAGCGCGCATTGGCGCTCATCCAGTCGCCTTCGTAGGTTTCGGGCGTCACGGTCGGAAGGATGCCGATCATCATGATGTGGGCGCCGAGCTCGGCCGAACGCCGCTCGGCCTCGTTCAGTGATTCCCGCAGGTTGCGCTCCAGGTTCACGGCATTGCCGCCGCTGAGCGTGCCGGGTGGGACGTTGAACTCGATGTTGAACCGCGCCAGTTCGGTCTGGTACTCCGGGTTGGCGATCGCGGCGAGCACGTCGTCGTTCTGGAGGCGTGGACGATACTCCGAATCGACGAGGTTGAGCTCGATCTCCATGCCGATCTTGGGCTCATCGAAGGCGAACGAACTGGTGGCCAGCATCTGCTCGAACACGTCAAGGCAGAGCTTCACCTTGTCTCGGTACCGCTGGCGCTGCTCGCGGGTGTAGCTGACCGCCTCGATATCGCGTCCCATGCAAGTGGAGTATGCCCCGGCCGCGTTGACGAGGGAAATGCCCACGAGCGCATCCACCTAAACTCGCCAGCATGCCTTCTTTCCGCCTCGAGCTCGAGATCGGCCAACTGCGGCCCGGGCGCAACGCGAAAGAAGTGCTGGACTCCGCGATCGCGTCGCTGGACGGCTTCCACCTCGACGCCACCGACATCGCGGTTACCGCCGGCACGCCCCGCATCCTGCTGAGGTTCAGCGTCACCGACTCCAGCGAGGCGGAGGAGAACCAGGCTGCCCGTCTCGCCGCAGTGGGAACATGCGACGCCGTGGACCTGGTGGCCGGCACCGGCCGACTGCGGGTGCTGCGGCGAAGGGGCGGACGGTGGCTCCCGCTCGGTTGATGCCCCAGGCGGACGTGGCCGGGCCTGTGCGGCAGGTGGGAGGTTTTTTTGGCCGGGGTCAAGGGGGGTCCTAGCTGACCCCGGCCATTTGCGATCTACCGCGGGGGGATGCGGTGATCTGCGAGATCCACCGGGGAGGGAGTCCGGCGATCAGGTTCTCTCGTCCGAGGGTCACTGGCGGGTGCCCCTGCCGGCTGCTGAGGGGTGCAGCCGGATTTCCTGACGATCGGGATCTGGTTCCTTGGGTGGGTACCTCGTCCGTAAAGAAAGTCTTACATGCATGTCTGCTCAGTACATATACGCCACGGCCGCTTTAGTACCGGAGTTGGTCAATTCCTCGCACCGGTTTGGTACAAGAGGCCCAGCCGAGTGCAGGTCAGCGTTAGCGCTGCGATGCCGGTTGCGCGGGCAGGCTCAGCAGACCGAGTTCGTGGGCCCGCCGGACGAGGTCGCCACGAGAGGAAACACCGAGCTTC
>JADGPA010000014.1 GCA_017882685.1 Propionibacteriaceae bacterium
ACGCAACGAGCGGGTGCTCGTGACGACGCTGACCAAGAAGATGTCGGAGGACCTCACCGACTACCTGATGGAGAACGGTGTCCGCACGCGGTACCTGCACTCCGAGGTGGACACCCTGCGCCGCATCGAGCTCCTTCGGGAGCTGCGGCTGGGCGTGTATGACGTGCTCGTGGGCATCAACCTGCTGCGCGAGGGCCTCGACCTGCCCGAGGTCAGCCTGGTCTCGATCCTCGACGCCGACAAGGAGGGCTTCCTGCGCAGTGCGCGGTCGCTGATCCAGACCATCGGCCGTGCCGCCCGCAACGTGGACGGCCAGGTGCACATGTACGCAGACAAGATCACGCCGTCGATGGCCCGGGCGATCGACGAGACCAACCGGCGTCGTGCCAAGCAGGTGGCCTACAACCTCGAGCGCGGAGTCGACCCGCAGCCGTTGCGCAAGAAGATCGCCGACCTCACCGACCTGCTGTCCCGCGAGGACGCCGACACCGAAGGCCTGGTCACCCGGGCAGGCGGACGCCGTCCGGTGAGCCCTGTGCCGCTGTCCTCAGAGCGCAACCGCGACCTCGGCGCGATGCCGACCAGCGAGCTCGCCGGGCTGATCAGCGAACTCAGCGACCAGATGCACTCCGCTGCAGCCGACCTCCAGTTCGAACTCGCCGCCCGACTGCGCGACGAGATCTCCGACCTGAAGAAGTCCCTGCGGCAGATGCTGGAAGCGACCCGCTGACCCTGCAGGCCACCCACTTTGGCCAGGTGGCGACGGCACTGAGACAATCAGGTCCTACCTTCTCCAGCGGCTCCGGCCGAACCCGACTGCACGGGAGACTCCCCGCATGAACGTGACGCTCGACGTATGGCTGATCACCATCGCCCTGATGGCGGTCGTGTTCATCGTCGACCTGTGGGTGATGGGGCGGCGTCCGCACGAGCCGTCGATGCGGGAGGCAGGCATCACGATCGGGGTCTTCATCGGGCTGGCCATCGTGTTCGGGCTGGGCATCTGGTGGGTCGCCGATGCGCGTTACGCCGGGGAGTTCTTCGCGGGCTGGCTCACCGAGTACAGCCTGAGCGTCGACAACCTGTTCATCTTCGTGCTGATCATGGCCAACCTGAGGGTGCCGCGGAAGCTGCAGCAGTTCGCCCTGATGTTCGGCATCATCCTTGCCCTGGTGTTCCGCGGGATCTTCATCGCCCTCGGCGCAGCGGCGATCGAGCGCTTCAGCTGGATCTTCTTCGTCTTCGGTGCGTTCCTGATCTACACGGCCGTGAAGCTGTACCTCGACTACCGGCAGCCCGACGACGACGACGATGGCACCGAGAATGCCGTCATGCGTTTCGTGCGGCGGAGGTTCCGTTCCACAACGGAGTTCCACGGCACCAAGCTGGTGGTCCGGGTGGACGGGCGGAGACTGATCACGCCGATGCTGTTCGTTGTCGTCGCACTCGGCACCACCGACCTGCTTTTCGCCCTGGACTCGATCCCGGCGATCTACGGCCTGACGCAGGAGCCGTACCTGGTCTTCACAGCCAACGTGTTCGCGCTGATGGGGCTGCGCCAGTTGTACTTCCTGATCGGAGGCCTACTGCAGCGACTGGTCTACCTCTCTGTGGGCCTCTCGATCATCCTTGCCTTCATCGGGGTGAAGCTGGTGCTCCACGCCATGCACGAGTACGGGCTGGACGAGCGGCTCGGCTTCAACGGCGAGATCCCGATCTGGCTCTCCCTGCTGGTGATCCTCGGCACGCTGGCCATCACGACGGTGGCGAGCCTTCTGAAGTCGCGCCGCGAAGCGGCTTAGGACAGCAGCGGGGGCTGCAGCCCCTCGGCACCGGCGACGCCGGACGCCGGCAGGCGACCACTGAGCCACGCCCAGAGTCGGGCATCGCTGCCGCTGACGGTGCGCACATCGCCACCCCTGCCGAGTTCTGCCACCAGCGAATCCGCTTCCACCCGTAGCGAGGGCAGGTCGGCGTCGGCGAGCAGGTCGAGCACCCAGCGCAGCAGCCACGCCGCCGCAGAAGGGTCGACGGCGTCTGGGCCGAACTCGCAATCCAGGTCGATGTGGTGGATGCAAACCTCGTGCAGCCGGGCAAGCGGAATCACCGACAGCGGCCAGTCCTTGCCGCGTAGGCGCACTGGCGCGTCCCAGTGCGTGAGCCGCTCGATCGTCTTTTGCAGGGCACCGGCAGTCGTGTCCAGGTCGATCTGGAGCTCCAGGCCTCCCCGGTCCGCCCCGCGCTCCAGTTCGGCCAGCCGCTCCGCCCTTGACGGCGCGATCGGCTGCGGCAGGCCCGCGTCCACAGCCTCTGCGATGAGTCGAAGGTGATCGGCGTTCCGGGCCAGATGGGTCGCCAGGTGCGCGCGGGACCAGCCTGGCAACGGGCTCGGCTGGTGCCATTCCTCATCGCTGATGCCGATGGTGTATCCCAGTAGTCGCTGGGTGGCCTCCGGCTTCCACCGGTGCAAGTCCTCCACCGGCACAGATCCGGTGTACTGAGTCATGGGCACAACCTATGGCCACCCGGGCGTCGCGGGCCAGCAGCCCGCCACCGCCCGCTCCATTGTCGGTAGCACCATCTACCATGATCGGCGTGACTGACCGGCTGATCATCCGTGGGGCGCGCGAGCACAACCTGCGCAACATCAACCTCGACCTGCCCCGGGACGCTTTGATCGTGTTCACCGGGTTGTCAGGCTCGGGGAAGTCAAGCCTCGCCTTCGACACGATCTTCGCAGAGGGTCAGAGGCGCTACGTGGAGAGCCTGTCCGCGTACGCACGACAGTTCCTCGGCCAGATGGACAAGCCGGACGTCGACTTCATCGAGGGGCTGTCCCCGGCAGTGTCGATCGACCAGAAGTCGACCAGCCGTAACCCGCGCTCCACGGTGGGCACGATCACCGAGATCTACGACTACCTGCGGCTGCTGTACGCACGCGCCGGGCGTCCGCACTGCCCCGAGTGCGGCGAGCCGATCAGCCGCCAATCCCCGCAGCAGATCGTCGACCGCCTGCTGGCGTTGCCCGAGGGCACCCGCTTCCAGGTGCTGGCCCCCGTTGTCCGTGGACGCAAGGGCGAGTACGTCGACCTGTTCCGCCAGCTGTCCGGGCAGGGCCTTGCCCGCGTCCGGGTGGACGGCGAGGTGCACCAGTTGCTCAACCCGCCGACGCTGGAAAAGCAGAAGAAGCACTCCATCGACGTGATCGTCGACCGGCTGGCCGCAAAGGCCGGTATCAAGCAACGGCTCACCGACTCGGTGGAGACGGCACTCGGACTGGCCGGGGGAGTGGTGTCGATCGACTTCGTTGACCTGCCCGAGAACGACCCGAAGCGCGAACGCCGCTACTCCGAGCGCCTGGCCTGCCCCAACGACCACGACATCTCGGTGGAAGAGCTCGAGCCGCGGCAGTTCTCGTTCAACGGCCCGTGGGGCGCGTGTCCGGCCTGCTCCGGCATCGGCACGCGCATGGAGGTGGACGTCGACCTGGTCGTCCCGGACCCCTCCCGCAGCCTCTCCGACGGCGCCATCTCGGTCTGGCAGACCCCCTACCTTGCCAGCTACTTCCAGAACCTGTTCGTCGCACTCGGCGAGCAGGAGGGCTTCTCCGTCGACACCCCCTGGGATGCGTTGTCGAGCAAGGCCCAGGGCGTGCTGCTGATGGGACTGCCGCACGCCATCACCGTGCACAGCAGAACCCGTCACGGCAGGGAGCACACGTACCGCGCCAAGTACGAGGGTGCTGTGCCCTACATCCGGCGCAGGCACGCAGAGGCCGAGTCCGACAACGCCCGTGAGCGCTACGCCGGCTACATGCGCGAGGTGCCCTGCCTCACCTGCAACGGTGCCCGGTTGAAGCCCAGTTCGCTCGCCGTAACCGTGAGCGGGAAGAACATCGCAGAGGTCTCGGCGATGTCGATCGACGACGTGTCGGGCTTCATGCGCAACCTCGAGCTCACCGAACGCGAGGCCCAGATCGCCGAGCGGGTGGTGAAGGAGGTCAACGAGCGTCTCCGGTTCCTGCTCGACGTCGGACTGGACTACCTGTCGCTGTCCCGTCCGTCCGGCAGCCTCTCCGGTGGCGAGGCGCAACGCATCCGCCTGGCCACGCAGATCGGCTCCGGTCTCGTCGGCGTCCTCTATGTGCTGGATGAGCCGTCCATCGGCCTGCACCAGCGGGACAACCGCCGGTTGATCGACACCCTGCTGCGGCTCCGCGCGCTCGGCAACACCCTTATCGTCGTCGAGCACGACGAGGACACGATCCGCACGGCCGACTGGGCGGTCGACATCGGGCCGGGCGCCGGCGAGCACGGCGGCGAGGTGCTGGTGTCGGGCCCCGTCAGTGAGCTGCTCAACCACCCGACGTCGCTCACCGGCGCATACCTGTCCGGGCGCCGGACGATACCGATGCCAACGTCGCGGCGCTCCGGCTCCGGCAAGGAACTCGTCGTGAACGACGCCACCGAGCACAACCTGCGCAACGTGACCGTCTCGTTCCCGCTGGGCAAGCTGATTGCCGTCACCGGCGTGTCCGGCTCGGGTAAGTCCTCGCTGGTCAACAGCATCCTGTACACCGCGCTGGCCAAGAAGCTTTACAACGCCCGCACGGTGCCGGGGCGGCACCGTTCGATCAACGGGGTCGAGCACATCGACAAGAGCATCCACGTCGACCAGTCACCGATCGGCCGCACGCCCCGCTCCAACCCCGCCACCTACACCGGGGTGTTCGACAACATCCGCAAGCTGTTCGCTGACACGCCAGAGGCGAAGGTTCGTGGCTACCAGCCCGGCCGGTTCTCCTTCAACATCAAGGGTGGGCGCTGTGAGAACTGCGCCGGCGACGGCACCATCAAGATCGAGATGAACTTCCTGCCCGACGTCTACGTGCCCTGCGAGGTCTGCCACGGCGCCCGGTACAACCGGGAGACGCTCGAGGTGCACTACAAGGGCAAGACGATCGCTGAGGTGCTGAACATGCCGATCGAGGAGGCGGCGGAATTCTTCGCAGCGATCCCCGCGATCGCGCGGCACATGAAGACGCTTGTCGAGGTGGGCCTGGGCTACGTCCGGCTGGGACAGCCGGCGACCACGCTGTCGGGTGGCGAGGCGCAGCGGGTCAAGCTGGCTTCCGAACTGCAGAAGCGGTCCACCGGCCGGACCATCTACGTGCTGGACGAGCCGACAACTGGGCTGCACCTCGAGGACATCCGCAAGCTGCTCGGGGTGTTGCAGTCGCTGGTCGAGAAGGGCAACACCGTGATCGTGATCGAGCACAACCTCGACGTGATCAAGGCGTCCGACTGGGTCATCGACCTCGGTCCCGAAGGTGGTTCCCGCGGTGGGTTGGTGATCGCGGAAGGCACTCCGGAGGAGATCGCCGACAGTCCGGACTCCTACACCGGCGCCTTCCTCAAGCCGATCCTCGCCGGCCACCGGGTGCCGGTGGCCGGCGACGAGCCGACCTTGCTTGCCGACGTGGGCTGAGCGCGCTCAGCTGATGGTGAGGGTGTCCCCGTCGATCTTCACGGTTGCCTTCGTGAGGGCCTTCTGTGCCGGTCCGGTGAGCACGCTGCCGTCGGCGAGGGAGTAGGTGCTGCCGTGCCGTCCGCAGACGATGGCTGCGTCGGTGACCTGTTGCACAGGCAGGTTCTGGTGGGTGCAGAGGTAGCCGAAGGCCTCGTAGGTGCCGGCCTTGGGCTGCGTGACGACGAACTGGCCGACGATCGTGCCGCTACCGACGGGTACCTCGGAGGCCTTGATGGTGGTGGGCCCGGTGCTGCCGGAGGCCGACGCGGAACCGGGAGCGGCTGCACACCCGCCGAGGCACAGCGTCACTGCGGCCAGGCCGGCCGAGTTGAGTACGACGCGGCGGGACGGAACGGGATGGGCAGTCATCGAGCCTCCTAGGTTTGTCCTCGAATAGTAGAACCTTCAACGAGGCCGGGGCTGTGGTTACGCTGTGAATCGGCGCGGGCGGAACAGCCACTCCCGCCGTGTGGACGGTGCCGCTAGCATGCCGCCAACAGGTCCGAACGGGGGGGGAGCGTGATGGACGAGCAGGGGACATCCGACCCGCCGCAACCCGCTCCCGAGCCGCCGGCCCTTGAGCGCAAGGACTGGCTCGGCGCCGGCGGCTCCGTGCTGGCGATCGCGCTGTCGGTCCTCGGCATGAACAAGGAGCCGGTCTTCCGCGGCTGGGCCGTCGCACTGATGCTGCTCGCAGCTGCCACGGGGATCGCGGCGATCGTTGTCAGCAAGTACCGCAAGGTGACCACCTCCGCTGCCATCGTGCTGGTGGTCGCCTCCGTTGCGATCCTCACCCTCGCGCCCGAGCCGACGCCCCCGCAGCCGTTGCCGTCGCCCTCGCCGGGGCCACAGCTGACGCTGAGCCAGGTGAACGTGGTCGCCCCGGACGGCCAGGGCTCGCTGGCGACCCTCGACATCACCGTTCGCAATGACGGGGACCGGGTCGCCGTGCTGACCGGGGTCGACCTCACCGTCGATGACTTCGGCTTCCTTCCCGCCTGCATCTTCGGCAGCAACCTCGACGTCACCGGCACCTACCAGGCCACCCTCCCCGACAATCCGTTGCCGGGGACGGTGGTGCGGGTGACGTTGCACCAGCAGGTGGAGGCGGGTGGCGTTGACCGCTTCACGATCGCGTTGAAGGCACCCTCCGGC
>JADGPA010000104.1 GCA_017882685.1 Propionibacteriaceae bacterium
ATCGTCCACAACTGCATCGACCGGCACCTGTCCGGGCCGTACAAGAACAAGCTGGCCCTGATCTGGGTGGGGGAGAACGGCACCGACTACCAGACCTTCAGCTACTTCAGCCTGAACCGCGAGGTCAACAAGATGGCCAACGTGCTGAAGGCGATGGGCATCAGCAAGGGCGACCGGGTGACCATCTACCTGCCGCGGATCCCTGAGGTCGTGTTCGCGATGCTGGCCTGCGCCAAGCTGGGCGCGGTGCACTCTGTGGTCTTCGCCGGTTTCTCCGCAGATGCGCTCGCCGACCGGATCGACGACTCGGAGTCGAAGGTTGTGATCACCGCCGACGGGTCGTGGGTGAACGGCGGCATCTTCAAGCTCAAGGACATCGTGGACGAGGCGATCCGGTTCTCGCCGTCGGTGGAGAACGTGATCGTGGTGAAGCGCACCGGTCACGAGGTGACGATGGATCCGTTGCGCGACCACTGGTACCACGACCTCACCGCGCTCCCGATCGCGAACGGGCCGTGCCCCACCGAGGAGATGGATGCGGAGGACCCGCTGTTCATCCTCTACACATCGGGCTCGACGGGGAAGCCGAAGGCGATCCTGCACACGCACGGCGGCTACATGGTGGGCACCTACACGACGCTGAAGTACACCTTCGACATCCGCGACGAGGACCGGTGGTGGTGCACCGCCGACCCTGGCTGGATCACCGGGCACTCGTACCTGGTGTACGGCCCGTTGTTGAACGGGGCCACGTCGTTCATGTTCGAGGGCGGGCCGACCTATCCGTACCCGAACCGCTGGTGGCAGCTGATCGAGTACTACGGGATCACGACCTTCTACACCGCGCCGACAGCGATCCGTTCGCTGATGCGGTTCGGGGAGGCGTGGCCCAACCGGCATGACCTGTCGTCGCTGCGGCTGCTGGGCTCGGTGGGAGAGCCGATCAACCCGGAGGCGTGGCAGTGGCTGCATCGGGTGGTCGGCAAGGAGCGCTGCCCGATCATGGACACCTGGTGGCAGACCGAGACCGGCATGTTCCAGATCACTCCGGTGCCCTCGATGCCGCTGAAGCCGGGTTCGGCCGGCAAGCCGTTCTACGGCCAGGAGGCGGAGATCCTCAACGAGGCCGGCGAGCCGGTGCCGGACGGGGAGGAAGGGTTCCTGGTGCTGAAGAATCCGTGGCCGGCGATGCTGCGGACGCTGTACAAGGACGACGAGCGTTACGTGAGCACCTACTGGTCGAAGTATCCGGGCAAGTACCTGGCCGGAGACTCGGCCCGCCGGGACGAGGACGGCTACTTCTGGGTGATCGGACGCACCGATGACGTGATCAAGGTGTCGGGGCACCGCTTGGGGACGGCCGAGGTGGAGTCGGCGTTGGTCTCGCACCCAGCTGTGGCGGAGGCGGCGGCGATCGGTCTGCCGCACGAGATCAAAGGCAACGCGATCCACGTGTTCGTGGTGCTGCGGATGGGTTTCGAACCCAGTCAGGAGCTGGCCGAGGACCTCCGCAAGCACGTGTCGGTGCACCTTTCACCGATCGCCAAGCCCGACTCGGTCGACTTCACGGAGAAGCTGCCGAAGACCCGCTCAGGCAAGATCATGCGCCGTGTCCTGAAGGCCCGTGCCCTCGGCCAGGACGAAGGCGACCTCAGCACCCTGGAGGAGTGAGCGCGGCGGGGCGCGCTCGTGTGCGGCGAGTCACGCCGCCGTCTGCGGCCCTGACATCGGCTCTTCACCCGTGCCGGCGCCCGCGGCGAACCGCGCGCGCCGGATCGGTCTTCGCTGTAGATCGAGCCGGGCCGGTGGGATGAACTCCGCCACGCCGTCCGGGGCTATCCGGGCCTCCCACTGATCCCGCGTCCCATGCTTCGCCGGTTCCACGATGCCGTGGTGGTGGTGGCACAACAGGACGAGGTTCGAAAGGGCCGTCACGCCGCCGGCCCACCAGGGCACGATGTGGTGCGCCTCGCACACCGCCGCCCGCGTGTGGCAGGTAGGAAAGGTGCAGCCGCCGTCGCGCAGCACGAGTGCCGTGCGGATGGCCGGCGTGACCAGCCGCTGCTCGCGACCAACGTCCAGTACCTCGCTCGGCCCACCAAGGACGGCGGGGGCGATACCTGCATCGCAACACAGCCGTCGAAGTTCCCCCGCAGAGATGGGCTCCCCGTCACCGATCAGCCCTGCGCCGATGGCCTCGGCGAGCAAGGCCGCGTAGTCCAGCCTCACCAACACCCGCGGCCGGTCGCCGCCGGAGGTGGGTGCCTGCCGGGTGGTCTGGTGTGTGGAGATCATGGCGACAAGGGCATCGGCCCGGCGCTGTTCTGGCGTGAGGGAGGGCGTGAACCGGTCGTGCTCCTCGATGGTGGTGCGGCGCAGGGATTCGGCGTGGGCGTCGAGCAGGGCCATCCATGCCTCGGCCTCGACCCGGGGGAGCGAGCCGTCGAAGCGCACCGAGCCGCCATCGCGGAAGAACCGCAAGGCGCGGTTCCGGTAGGCAGCCTCCGCCTCCCGCTGCAGCCTGGTCTCGAGCAGTTCGCCTGCCCGGCGTGGCGCCACGGTCTCCAGCACCCGCGCGGCCGACCTTGCCAACTGGTCGGCGTCCATCGTTCGTGCCAGCCCCAGCAGCACCTGCTCGGCGTCATCCTGCTGGCGGGCGTCCAACTGCGGGGCGAGGCTGTCCAGCACCCGGGTGATCGCCCGCGTCTGGCCGCCGCCGATCGCGCCGGCGGCGGCTGCCTGGCCGACCGCGAGGTGGCCGGCCAGCTCCTTTGCCCTGTGCAGCGCCCCGACCGCCTCCCGCTTGGACAGCTTCTGGTCGATGCCCAGCCAGGACGTGGTCGGCGTGCCAACCGCCCGCAGGGAGGCCTGGCTCTGGTCAGCCTCAGCGAGCAGCAGGTTGGCAAGCGCTTCAAGGCGTCCGGTCAGCTGCCGGGCGAGCCGCGCGCACTCAAGTCGGGCCCCCGGGTACAGCGCCGAGCGGTCCTGCTCCATGCGGTCGAGCAGGGCCGCGACCTCGGCCAGCGCCTCGCTGGTCGGGATCCGCTCGCCGGTTGCTGCCATGAATCGAGTCAACCACCCGCTACCGACATTTATCGAACACCTGAGCTAATCAGGGTGCTGTCCAGATGTTGCACCGAGTGCGGGCTGGTCCCTCCAGGCAGGTGGTTCGAGTTCCGGCGGAGCTCGGAGCGCTGGATGATGTCAGCATGCGCGCGTGCGAACCCTTTCCGGGGACGGTCGGCCACCTCGAGTTCGAAGGGCTCAACGGCTGGGCAGAGGATGTGCGCAACCGATGGTGAGTCGCCGCCTGCGGGTCACGATCGTCCTGGTCGTCCTGATCGGGCTCTCCGCCTGCGCCCCGTCGGGCCAGGTCCAGCCGCCAACCCCCATGCCCAGCCCGCGCGCGGCAAGCCCCGACACCCCGAGCATCGCGCCGACAGTCGGGCTCTCCGACCTGGCCTCCCCGGAAAGGAAGGAGATCGCCATGGAGTTGGTCTCCAGTGCCGAGAACTCCTCTCTGGAGTGGAAGGCCCAGTACGGCTACCTCGAGGACATCGGGGACGGCCGCGGCTACACCGGCGGGATCATCGGCTTCTGCTCCGGCACCGGCGACATGCTCCAACTCGTCAGCGACTACGCCGCCACCCGCCCGGACAGCCCACTCGCCGGGTTCATCCCGGCCCTGGGGCAGGTGAACGGCACGGCGTCCCATCGCGGCCTGGGTGCGCCCTTTGTCCGCGCCTGGCGGACGGCAGCGAAGGACCCGGCCTTCCAGCAGGCGCAGGACTCCGAGCGCGACCGGGTGTACTTCGACCCTGCCGTGGCCCAGGCCAAGCAGGACGGGCTGCGCGCCCTCGGCCAGTTCGCCTACTACGACGCGATGGTGATGCACGGGCCGGGCTCGGACCCGGCGAGCTTCGGGGGCATCCGCGCTGAGGCGCTTGGTTACGCCGACCCGCCGGCCAAGGGCGGCGACGAAGTGGCCTACCTGAATGCCTTCCTGGACGCCCGTGTTGCGGCGATGAAGGCCGAGGAGGCGCATGAGGACGTCTCGCGGGTTGAGGATGCGCAACGGGTGTTCCTCGCCGCGGGGAACCTCGACCTCGAACCGCCGCTGACCTGGAAGACCTACGGGGACCGGTATCACATCGGCTGACGTCGACCCATGTGCAGGATCATCAGCGGAGCGTCTCTTGCATATGTGCAGGAAATACATATGATGGACAGATGGAAGCGAACGATTGGCAGGACAGCGCCCAGCAGGCAGCCCAGGCGATCGACCGAGCCGTGGGCGCGGACAATCCCGAGCGCGTGGTCGCTGAACTGAGCGCAGCGAACAAAGCGCTCGATCACGCCCTTCGAGAGGCGATGGCGGCAGCCGTGCTGGACGGGACGAGCATGCGGCGGGTAGCGGAGATCACCGGCATCGCGCCCAACTCCGTGCCGCCGAGGCTGGCGCGCAGCAAGTCGCTGAGCCCCTACGCCGACGAGGGGAGCATCACGTCCCAGGGCATTGCGGTGGCCCGCTACGACGCTGCCTCCGGGCGTCCGCCGATGACCTTCAAGCCGCGAAGAAAGGACAGAAATGACAAATCCTGATCTGACCCACATCGAGTTCGTGCTTGACCGTTCGGGCTCGATGCACTCGATCAAGGCTGATATCGAGGGCGGTTTCGACGCCTTCATCGCCGACCAGCGCACCCACCCCGGCCAGTGCACGGTGAGCCTGGCCCAGTTCGACAACGAGTACGAGCCGGTCTTCACCGCCATCGACGTCCGCAACGTGCGTCCGCTGAACCTGGAGCCGCGCGGCGCGACCGCGATGCTGGACGCCATCGGGCGCAGCATCCTCGCGCTGGGGGAGCGGCTCGCCGCACAGCCGGAGGCTGAACGTCCCGGAACGGTGATCGTGGCCGTCATGACCGACGGTATGGAGAACGCCTCCCGCGAGTTCACGCACGTTGCGATCAAGGAGTTGGTCACCCGGCAGGAGCAGGCCTACAACTGGCAGTTCCTCTACATGGGCGCCGACCAGGACGCCATCGAGGTGGGTGCCAGCATCGGCGTCCGTGCCGATCACTCGCTCACCTACGGGCGCGGCAAGTCCCGAGAGGCCTACGCCGCCACCTCCGCGCTCACCCGCAAGCTCAAGGACGCCACGGCTGCCGGTGCTCCACTGGCGTCGGTGGCCTTCAGCGAAGAGGACCGGCAGGCCACCCAGGACTGACCTACCCCGACGATGGTGGCAGTCATGTCGTTCCCTTCGCCGATGCGTGGGGCCTCCGGTCGACCTCACCGGGGACCCGCGCGGGGGTGGGCGGAAATACCCACGGGCGGTCTCGTCAGCGCCTCTCGGAATTGTCTCCAGGCTGCAGCAGACTGGCAGCGAACCAACAAACGGGAGGGATCGCCATGGCATTGCTCAACCCCTATCTCAGCTTCCGCGGCAACGCACGCGAGGCGATGGAGTTCTACAAGTCGGTGTTCGGGGGGGAGCTGACGGTCTCCACCTTCGGGGAGTACCAGATGCCGGGCATCGGTGCGGATGAGGCGGACAAGATCATGCACGGCCAGCTCACCACTCCGGCCGGCTTCACCATCATGGGTTCGGACACACCCTCGGGGATGCCGTACGACGACAGCACCGGCGGCATCACCGTCTCGGTCAGCGGTGACACCGAGACCGAGCTCCGTGGCTACTGGGACGGCCTCGCCGACGGCGGCGAGATCACCATGCCGCTGGAGAAGGCGCCGTGGGGTGACTCGTTCGGCCAGCTGAACGATCGCTACGGCACCCCGTGGATGTTCAACATCTCCGGTGGCGCCCAGGGCTGACGAGAGCAGGCCTCCTCACCGAGCAGGCGGCGCCCGTCGAAAGCCACCATTGGCGTCAGGCCTTGTCCCCTGATGCCTCCGAGCGGGCAGCGTCAATCTTCGCCTTCGCTCCGTCCAGCCACTTCTGGCAGATCGTCGCCAGCTGTTCGCCCCGCTCCCACAGCGCCATCGATTCTGACAGCGGCACGCTGCCGGCCTCCAGTTTCCGGACGATCTCGACCAGCTGCTCGCGGGCCTCCTCGTAGCTGAGTTCTGGCTTGGCCATGGCTACTCCTGCACTTCGATGTCGTTGACGGTCAGGTTCAGGCGGCCATCGGCCAGCCGTGCGATCAGCGTTGCGCCGGGTTCGGTGGCCTCGACCCGGTCGATCGAGCGGCCATCGGTGTCGGCCAGGATGGCGTAGCCGCGCTGCAACGTGGCCAAGGGTGACAGTGCCCGGACCCGCTCGATGTGGTGGCCAAGGCCCAGCCGCTCTTCGCGCACCCTGCCCTCGATCGCCCGTTCCAGCCGGTTGCGCGCGGTCTGCAGCCGCTCATCGTGCCCGGCAAGGAACGCGGCGGGGTCACGCAACACAGGCCGGCTCCGCAGCTCGACCAGGCGCCGCTCCTCGGACTCCACTCGCCCGATGACCGCCACCCGGACGCGTCCGAGCGCCGTCCGCACCAGTTCGGCCTCGGCGGCAGCGTCCGGCACAACCCGCTTGGCCGCGTCGGTGGGGGTCGATGCCCGAAGATCGGCCACCAGGTCGAGGATCGGGGTGTCGGTCTCATGTCCGATCGCGCTCACCACGGGCGTGCGGCAGGCGAACACCGCCCGGGCCAGCGCCTCGTCACTGAACGGCAGCAGGTCCTCCAGCGACCCGCCACCACGGGCGACGATGATCACGTCCACCTCCGGGTGCGCGTCCAGCGAGCGCAGGGCATCGATCAGCTGCTCCACCGCCTGCTGGCCCTGCACCAGCGCGTGGCGCACGTCGACGACGGCGGCCGGCCATCGGCGCGCGATGTTCTCCAACACATCCCGCTCTGCGGCACTCTTCGCCCCCGTCACCAGCCCGATCCTGCGCGGGAGGAATGGCAGCCGGCGCTTGCGCGACGGGTCGAAGAGCCCCTCGGCCTGCAGCATGCGCTTGCGCTGTTCGATCGCCGCGAGCAACCGTCCCTCGCCAGAGGGCCGCAGCTCCCTGCACTCGAACGTCAGGCTGCCCGACTTGCTCCACACCGTCGGCCGCACCCAGGCAGCCACAACGGTGCCCTCGGTGAGCGGTCCCGCAGCGTCCAGCACCGCCTGTGACGTCGAAAGCGTCACCGAGACCTCAGCCAGCGTGTCCCGCATGGTCAGGAACTGGGTGACCGCCCCGGAGCGCCGCTTGATCTCGATCAGCTGGCCCTCGACCCAGATCGGGCTCAGCCGTTCCACCCAGTTCTTGGTCGCCGCAACGACAGCCCGCAGGGGCTGGGGCGCATCCGCAGAATTGGGCAGTGGCACAGCGGCAGGCTAGCCGACCGTTGGGACACCTCGGGTATCCTCTGAGCATCTGCACACTGGGCTGGACCCACCCGGGGAGTAGGTTCACCGAAACCCTGAAGTTGGGAAGTACCCCGATGGACCCGTCGACCGCCGCAACTATGGAGGGCCGCGCTCCGTCCGCAGCCTCGATCTTCACCCCGCTCGCCAAACAGGTGCGCGATGCGAGCCTCCTCGCCCGCGCGAAAGGGTTCTACTTCGGCCTGCTGGGGGTGCTCACCGGGGCGACGATCGCCCTCGCGGTCGGCTCCTTCATGCTCGGGCCGTCCTGGTACCAGCTGCTGCTGGCCGCTGCGCTCGGCGTGCTGCTCACCCAATTCGCCTTCGTCTCCCACGAGGCGTCCCACCACCAGGTGTTCGAGCCCGGCAAGGCCAACGATCGCCTCGGACGTGTGCTGGCCAACGGCGTCGTCGGCATCAGCCACTCCTGGTGGGTCACCAAGCACAACCGGCACCACGCCAACCCCAACCAGCTCGGACGCGACCCCGACATCGAGTTCGACACGATCTCCTTCACCGTGGAGGACGCGTCCAAGAAGCGGGGGTTCATGGGCTGGTTCACCCGCCGCCAGGGCTGGCTGTTCTTCCCGTTGCTCCTGCTCGAGGGCCTCAACCTCCACGTGGTCTCGCTGCGGACGCTGATCGCGTCCCCGCGCAGCCGGACGCGAACCTGGGAACTCGTCACGATCGCCGCTCGGCTCAGCCTGTACCTCGCGCTCGTCTTCTGGCTGATGCCCGTGGGTATCGCCGCAGCCTTCGTCGGCGTCCAGCTGGCCGTGTTCGGGGTGTATATGGGCGCGTCCTTCGCCCCCAACCACAAGGGGATGGCGATCATCCCCGCCGGCACGAAGCTCGACTTCCTCAGCAAGCAGGTGCTCACCTCGCGCAATGTCAGCGGCGGCTGGTTCATGACCCAGCTGATGGGCGGACTGAACCACCAGATCGAGCACCACCTGTTCCCGAACATGCCGAGGCCGCAACTGGCGAGGGCGCGCGTCATGGTGCGCGAGCACTGCGCTGCCAACGGCCTGCCCTACATCGAGATGGGCCTGTTCCGCTCCTACGGCGTCGTGATCCGCTACCTCAACGAGGTCGGCCTTTCGGCCCGCGACCCGTTCGACTGCCCCACCCACCGCCAGCTCGGCGGCTGGTAGGCCCGCCGAGGAGCCGTCGGCCGGTCCACGTAGACTGGCCGGCATGCCAGACGCCAAGCGAGTAGTGGTCGCCGCCCCGCGCGGATATTGCGCAGGGGTGGACCGCGCGGTGATCACCGTGGAGAAGGCGCTGGACGTCTACGGCCCGCCGGTCTACGTGCGCAAGCAGATCGTGCACAACCGGCACGTTGTCGAGGATCTTGAGGCCCGCGGCGCCATCTTTGTCGAGGAACTGGTGGAGGTACCCACCGGTGCAACCGTCGTGTTCTCCGCACACGGCGTGTCGCCCGCGGTGCACGCCGAGGCCGCAGAGCGGGGATTGAAGACGATCGACGCCACCTGCCCGCTGGTCACCAAAGTGCACAACGAGGCCAAGCGCTTCGCGGGCCAGGGCGTGCAGATCCTCCTGATCGGCCACGCCGGCCACGAAGAGGTCGAGGGCACCACCGGCGAGGCGCCGGACAACATCACGCTCGTGCAGCACCCCGACGACGTGGCCGGCGTCGAGATGGCAGACCCGAGCAAGGTCGCCTGGCTGAGCCAGACCACCCTCAGCGTCGACGAGACCTACCAGACCGTCGGACGCCTGCGCGAGAAGTTCCCCGCCCTGATCGATCCGCCCAGCGACGACATCTGTTACGCCACCCAGAACCGGCAGTCGGCCGTGAAGCAGATCGCAGCGCACTCCGACGTGGTGATCGTTGTCGGCTCCAGGAACTCGTCCAACTCGGTGCGGCTTGTCGAGGTTGCCCTTGAGTCCGGGGCGAAGGCGTCCTACCGCGTGGACAACGCCGGCGAGATCGATCCGGGCTGGCTCGAGGGCGTCCGTTCGGTCGGTGTCACCTCCGGCGCTTCCGTTCCCGACGCCCTCGTCCAGGGCGTCCTCGACTACCTGACCGAACGCGGCTACCCGCAGGCAACCGAGGAGCGGCTGACCGAGGAGAACCTGGTCTTCGCACTCCCGCCCGAACTGCGCAAGGACCTGCGTCGCCAGACCGTCGGCGACTGATCCGGCGAACCCTCGCGGGGGTTTCGTACAATCCCGACGGCAAGTGGGAAATAAACCGCGCGTTCTCGCGTTAAGGCCATCGTGAGCCACGCCTCAGCCGTCGCTTCGTTGCCCTTGCGGGCGACGCCGCCTTGGCGTGGGCCAGAAGAGCGTCCCTCGACTGCCTCACTGGACGGCGCGCGTACGCGCAGGCCCCCGCCCGGTCGGCCTGACTGTGGGAGCCGACGGACATACTGGTTGAAGGTAGCAACCGGCTTCTCGCCTGCGAGGAGTGGGCCGGCGGGCGAACGGGTAGGTCACGACGTGCGAGAGCAGGGCTTCGTCGACAGGGTGTGCTTCCGTGTCGCCACCGGTTGCGACCACGACCAGGGAGGGAGCACCCCGTGATCAGCTTCACTGACGTCACCAAGGTCTATCTGGGCGGCACGACCGCAGTGGGCGGCCTCAGCCTGACCGCCCCCACCGGCAAGATCACGGTGCTGGTGGGCCCGTCCGGCTGCGGCAAGACCACGTCGCTGCGGATGATCAACCGCATGATCGAGCCCACCAGCGGCACGATCGAGATCGACGGCCGCGACACCGCCAGCCTCAACCCCAACGAGTTGCGGCGCGGCATCGGCTATGTCATCCAGAGCGGCGGGCTGTTCCCGCACCGCACGATCCTTGACAACATCGCCACGGTCCCGCTGCTGCTCGGCTGGGACCGCGCAAAGGCGAGGACGCGGGCGCACGAGCTGCTGGAGAGGGTGGGCCTCGACCCCGTCCTCGGCAAGCGGTACCCCAACCAGCTCTCCGGTGGGCAGCAGCAGCGGGTCGGTGTGGCCCGCGCGCTGGCCGCCGACCCGCCGGTGATGCTGATGGATGAGCCGTTCAGCGCCGTTGACCCGGTGGTACGCGAGCAGTTGCAGGATGAGTTCCTGCGGCTGCAGGGCGACCTCGACAAGACCATCGTGTTCGTCACCCACGACATCGACGAGGCCATGAAGCTGGGTGACCAGGTGGCCGTGATGCGGGTCGGCGGGGTGCTTGCGCAGTTGGCCAGCCCCGCGAAGTTGCTGGCCGATCCGCACGACGACTTCGTGGCCGACTTCCTCGGACGAGACCGCGGCTACCGCGCCCTCGCTTTCGCAGAAGCCCCGGAGCTGCCGCTGCGCGACGAGCCGGTCGTGCTGCTCGGATCGACAGTCGCACTGGCGGCGGAGACAGCGGCCGGGGACCGATGGGTGCTGGTCGTCGACGACGCGGGAGCCCCTTTGGGCTGGTCCGAGCCGGAGAGGCTCTCCGGCCTCATCGATCGCGATCACCTTCACCGGGGCGGCACGGTGGCACGCATTGGCGGTTCCCTGCGGGCAGCTCTCGACGCCGCCCTCTCCTCGCCCAGCCGGCGCGGGGTGCTCGTGGCCGACGATGGGCGCCTCGTCGGCACCGTCCGCGCTCAGGACGTCCTCTCGGCGATCGAACGCCGGCCGGCAGGTGCAGTGGCGTGAAGTGGTTCCTCGGGCACCTCGACCAGGTGGCGCAGCTGATGCTGAACCATGCCGTGCTGGCGCTGATCCCGCTCGTAGTCGGGCTTCTGCTGGCCCTCCCGCTCGGCTGGCTGGCCAAGCGCTACCGCGGGCTCTACTCGCCGCTGATCGCCGGCACCGGACTGCTGTACACGATCCCCTCGCTGGCCCTGTTCATCCTGATGCCGCTCGTGCTGGGCACCGGCATCCTCGACCCGGTCAACGTTGTGGTCGCCCTCACCGTCTACACCGTTGCGCTTCTGGTGCGGACCGTCGCTGACGGCCTTGGCTCCGTGCCCGATGAGGTGGTCCAGGCGGCCACAGCCATGGGCATCGGACGCCTCCGACGGTTCTGGTCGGTGGAGCTGCCGCTGGCCGTGCCGGTGATCGCCGCAGGCCTGCGGGTCGCAGCGGTGAGCAACGTGTCGATCGTCTCCGTTGCTGCCCTGCTCGGCATCTCGCAGCTCGGGTCGCTGTTCACCGACGGGTTCGCCCGCAACTTCCTTGACCCGATCGTTGTCGGGATCGGAGCCTGCATGGTGCTGGCGCTGGCAATGGACCTGGCGATCCTCCTGCTCAGCCGGGCGGCCACGCCGTGGTTGCGGACGCGGGTGGCGGCATGAACCTGTTGTGGACCTGGCTGTCGAACCCGGAGAACTGGCAGGGGAGCTCGGGCATCCCCGTCCGGGTGGCCGAGCACCTCGCGTACTCCGCCGCGACGCTGTTCCTTGCAGCGCTGGTCGGCATCCCGCTGGGGCTGTGGATCGGCCACACCGGACGCGGGCGCGTGGCGGTGGTGAACCTGGTCAACGGCGTCCGGTCAGTGCCGACGCTGGGCCTGCTGTTCGCAGCAGTCCTCGTCGTTGGCCCGCTGCTCGGCGGCGACATCGCGTTCCTCGTGCCGTCCATCTTCGTGCTGGTGCTGCTGGCCATCCCGCCGATCCTCGCAGGCGCCTACGCAGGGGTGGAAGGCGTCGACCCCGGCGCGCGGGACGCCGCCCGCGGCATGGGCATGAGTTCGATGGAGATCCTGTTCAGGGTGGAGGTGCCCTGCGCCCTGCCCCTGATCTTCAGCGGGCTGCGGTCCGCGGCGCTGCAGGTGGTGGCGACAGCCACGCTCGCCGCGTCCGTGAGCCTCGGGGGCCTCGGCCGGTTCCTGATCGACGGCCAGGCCTACCGCGACTACGGGCAGATGGCCGGCGGCGCCCTGCTCGTCGCCGTGCTCGCCGTGCTCGTCGACCTCGTCTTCGCGGGGGTGCAGCGCCTGGTGGTCTCGCCCGGCCTCTCCCCGATCCGTTCCGCCCGGCGCGTTCGCACCCGGGCCCAATTGGCCGCCAACCCGACCTGATGACAGCCGGGATCCTAGGAAGAAGGAAAGAGATGAAGAAACACCTCGCAACCCTCGCCGCAGCAGCCACAGCACTGGCACTGACGGCGTGCTCCTCCGGCAACCCGCTGGCCAGCTCAGCCCCGGCCAGCTCCGCGCCGGCGTCCAGTGGGGCAGCGCTCTCGATCGTGGTCGGTTCGGCCAACTTCCCCGAGAGCGAGATCCTCGCCGACATCTACGCCGGCGCCCTGAAGGCCAAGGGCATCACGGTGTCGACGAAGCTCAACGTTGCCTCCCGCGAGACCTACGTGCCGGCACTGAAGAGCGGTGAGATCGACCTGTTCCCGGAGTACACCGGCGGCTTCTCCAAATACCTCAGCGCCGATGCCGATACCCATGACGAAGCGTCAGCACTGGCGTCGCTGAAGTCGCTGCTTCCGGACACCCTGACCGCCCTCGAGCCCTCTGCCGCGCAGGACAAGGACTCGATCACGGTCACCCGGGCGACCGCGGACAAGTACTCGCTGAAGACCATCGAGGACCTGGCGCCGGTCGCCGGGCAGTTCGTCCTCGGCGGCCCGCCCGAGTGGAAGAACCGGGCTCTCGGCGTCCCCGGCCTGAAGAAGACCTACGGGCTCGTCTTCAAGGACTTCAAGGCGCTGGACGTGGCCGGCCCGCTGACCGTGCAGGCGTTGAAGAACGGCCAGGTGCAGGCAGCGAACCTGTTCACCACCGACCCGTCGATCAAGGCCAATGACTTCGTGTCGCTCGAGGACACCAAGCAATTCTTCGGCGCCCAGAACGTCATCCCGGTGATCCAGAAGACCAAGGCAACGCCCGAGGTCACGGCAGCGCTGAACGCCGTGTCGGCCAAGTTGACCACCGACACCCTGGCTTCGATGGTCACCAAGGTCGTCATCGACAAGCAGGACGCGGCTACCGTTGCCGCCGAGTTCCTGTCGACCAACGGCCTCGGCTGACGATGTGATCGGCAAGCTGTGAGTTGGCCGGTGACATCGCCGTCCAACTCACAGCTTGCGCAGTTCGATCTACACCAGGAAGCGGTAGAACGGGCTGTCGGAGGCGACCACCTCGAATGTGATCGGGCTCGCGTCCATCTTCACCAGCAGATCGACGAAGGACGCCGGGTCGCCCAGCTCGATGCCGACCAGCGCCGGGCCGGTCTCCCGGTTGCTGCGCTTCACGTACTCGAAGAGGGTGATGTCGTCGTCGGCGCCGAGCACCTCGTCGAGGAAGCGGCGCAGCGACCCCGGCTCCTGGGGGAAGTTCACAAGGAAGTAGTGCTTGCGACCCTCGTAGACCAGCGACCGCTCCACGATCTCTGCGTAGCGCGACACGTCGTTGTTGCCGCCCGACACGATCGCCACAACGGTCTGGCCCGGCTCCGGGCGGAACAGGCCGAGTACTGCAGTGGCAAGGGCGCCGGCAGGCTCGGTGACAATGCCCTCGGTCTGATACAGCGCGAGCATCTCCGAGCAGATCCGGCCCTCCGGCACGGCGAACAGGTCGGGCCGGTGCCGCTGGACCATCCCGAACGTGAGTTCACCGGCCCTGCGGACGGCAGCCCCGTCCACGAAGGTGTCCATCCGATCGAGATCTACTGGAGCTCCCGCCGCCAGGGCTGCGGCCATCGACGCCGCGCTGGCCGGTTCGGCGCCGACCACGCGGGTGCCCGGCGCCCGCTCGGCCAGGTAGGCCAGGCAGCCGGCGATCATGCCGCCACCGCCTACCGGAGCGATCAGCACGTCGGGGGCCCTGCCGAACTGCTCGACGATCTCCTTGGCCACGGTGCCCTGCCCGACAATGGTGCGCGCGTCGTCGAACGCCGGCACGAGGGTTGCGCCCGTTTCCTGCGCTTCGAGCTTCGCCGCCGCGGCGGCCTCGTCGTAGCTGTCTCCGGTGACCGCAAGGTCGACCCGCCCCTCCCCGAGCGCGAGGATGCGTTCCCGCTTCTGGCGAGGCGTTGTGGCCGGCACGAAGATGCGTCCGCGGATGCCGAGCCGCGCGCATGCGAAGGCGACGCCCTGGCCGTGGTTGCCTGCGCTGGCGGCGATGACGCCAGCCGAGCGCTGGGATTCCTCCAGCTGCGAGATCAGGTTGTACGCGCCGCGGATCTTGTAGGACCGCACCGGCTGCAGGTCTTCACGCTTCAGCCACACGTAGGCGCCCGTCGCGGCGCTGAGCCGCTCGTTGAGCTGTAGCGGAGTGCGGGCGGCCACGCTCGCCAGGCGCTCGGCGGCCGCGTCCACGGCCCGGGCATCGATGGTCACCGGGTCATTGTGGCACCGGTGCGGTCGAGGCCACCCGAGCCACGACCGGCCCTGCCCCTGCGGCCGGCGATCAGGCGGTCTGCACCCCTGCGTCCGGTGGGGTCGACACCTCGGTGGTCAGCAGGTCCTCGAGTTCGGGCTGCGACCGTGTCATGCCCAGTTCGTCGTTCCGGGTGCGGGTGCGACCGATCATGGGGGCGACGCCGGCTGCGTCCTCCACCAGTTCCGGGGCGCTCACGTGGCGCACCGACACATCGACGGCGGCCACCTGGTCGAGGTCCTTCGTGACCACCTGCAGCTCCCGCAGCTTCCGTGCGGTCGGGAACACCCGACCCTCGATGGAGCCAACTGCGTCGTTGTAGGCGCTGACGGCGCCCGTCAGGGAGCGTCCCACCTTGTCGAAGTGCTTTCCCAGCGTGCCCAGTCGGTCGTACAGCTCGCGGCCGAGGCCGAACACCTCCTTGGCGGAGTCGGCCAGGGCGGCCTGTCGCCACGAGTAGGCGACAGCGCGCAGCATCGCGATCAGGGTGGTCGGGGTGGCGAGGATGATGTTCCGCCGGGCGGCGTAGTCGTGCAGGTCCGGCAACTGGCTGAGTGCTTCTGCAGCCAGCGCCTCGCTGGCGAGGAACAGCACAACGAACTCCGGCGACGACGGGTCGGCCTTGAAGTAGTCCTTGCGCGACAACTGGTCGATATGACTCTGCACGTTCTTGGCGAACAGCCCCAGGCACCGCTCCCGCTCCGCATCGGTATTGGCCTCGTGCGCGTCGAGGAACGCACTCAGGGGCACCTTCGAGTCCACGTAGACGAACTTGCCTTCGGCCAGCGTCACCTTCATGTCGGGCCGGATGACCGCACCGGAGCTGGTCTGGGTGGTCTCCTGCTGCACGAAGTCGCAGTACTCGAGCATTCCCGAGATCTCCGCGACCCGCTTCAACTGCAACTCGCCCCAGGCGCCGCGGACCTGCGGCTTGCGCAGCGCCGTCACAAGGGCGGCGGTCTCGCGCCGCAGTGCCTCGCCGGTGAGCTTCACCTCGGCCACCTGGTTGCGCAGGTCGGTGCTGATCGCGGCCCGTTCCTTCTCCACCTCTGTCAGCCGGTTGTTGAACCGCTCGAGGCTCTCCTTCACCGGCACCATCAACTGCTCGGTGGCCTTGAGGCGCTGCTCCGCGACGGCTTCGCCCTGCTTGGCCTGATGGGCGGCGGTCTCCGCCGACAGCACCTTGAACTGGTTGGTGATCGATTCCCGGTCCTCGGCCAGCTCCTTTGCCCGGGCCACCGCAGCGTCCCGTTCGGCCACAGCGCCGTCGGCCTTCGCGCGGGCATGGGAGAGCGCAGCCCCGGCGTCGGCGGCTTCCGCCCGGGCAAGGGCTGCGTCCTCGCGGGCCTGGGCCACGTCGGCGACCAGCCGGGACAGCTCCGAGCGCGCCTGCGCAGCCTCGGCTCGTCCCTCCGCCGCCTGGGTCTGGGCCTGTGCCGCCTCGGTGCGCGCGCGCTCGAGGGTGGCCTGGTCGTGTGCCCCGGACTCCCGGGTGCGCGAGCGCCACAACAGCCCGGAGGCCGCCGCGCCCACCGCGGTACCGATGACGAGGGCCAGGAGCAACCAGCCGATGTTCTGCATGGTTCGATCCTGCCTGCAGGCACTGACACTTTGCGTCACCGACGCAGGGATTGGACCCGATTGGGTTCCATACTGGACGGCATGGGAGCCAATTCGCACATCGATGACCTGGCAGCCTTCGTCTCCGCGTCCCCGTCCAGCTACCACGCCGCCGCAGAAGTGGCGCGCCGCCTGCTGGCCGCGGGCTTCACGGAACTGGCAGAGGGCGACGCCTGGGAGTCGGGGGGACGCCACTTCGTACGCCGCGACGGCGCGGTGATCGGCTGGCGCGTACCTGAGCACCTCACCGGCCCGGTCGGCTTCCGGATCGTGGGCGCACACACCGATTCCCCCGGCTTCAAGCTCAAGCCGGAGCCGTCCGCCTATGCCTTCGGGTGGTCGCAGGCCGGGATGGAGGTCTACGGCGGACCGCTGCTGAACTCCTGGCTCGACCGCGAGTTCGGGCTGGCCGGTCGGGTGGTCACGAGGTCAGGGGAGGTGCACCTGGTCTCGACGCCGGCCTGGCTGCGGATCCCGCAGGTGGCTCCACACCTCGACCGCAGCGTCAACGACAGCCTGCACCTCGACCGGCAGGTGCACCTGAAGCCGATCTTCGGCACGGCTTCTCTCGACGTGCTGGCCGCGGTGGCAGGCAGCCTCGACCTGCACCGCGACGAGATCGACGGCCACGACCTGTTCGCCGCCGTGACCGAGAAGCCCGCGGTGATCGGCGTGACCGGGGAGTTCCTCGCCTCCGCACGGCTGGACAACCTCTCCAGCGTCCACGCCGGGGTGGTCGCCCTCGCCGGTGCCGAACCCGGCACCGGCGTGGACGTGCTGGCAAGTTTCGACCATGAGGAGATCGGCAGCGTCTCCCGCACGGGTGCGTCCGGACCATTCCTCGAGAGCATGCTGAGGCGGATCGCCGGCGGCCTCGGCTGGGCGAGCGAGGACTTCGAGCGGGCGATGGCCGCGTCGTTCGTGATCAGCGCCGACGCCGGCCACGCCGTCCACCCCAACTACCCCCAGCTGCACGACCCCGACCACCGTCCGGGCGTCAACGCAGGACCGCTGCTGAAGATCAACGCCAACCAGCGCTACACAACGGAAGGCCCCTCGACAGCGCGCTGGCTGCGGATCTGCCGGGCTGCCGGTGTGCCCACGCAACCGTTCGTCTCGAACAACGCCGTGCCGTGCGGCTCGACGATCGGGCCGCTCAACGCCACCCGGCTGGGCATCGAGAGCGTCGACGTCGGCGTCCCGCTGCTGAGCATGCACTCGGCGCGGGAACTGTGCGGCGTGCAGGATCCGCTGTGGCTGGCCCAGGCGTTGACGGCTTTCTACGCCGGAGCGGACGCCTGAACCCGTCGAACGGGGAGTTCTGCGAACAGGTGCGGGAAGCCGTTCTCGACCACGATCGGCAGGTGCGGGTCGGGGTCGAGCCGTAGCAGCATGAGGTCTTCGGGGGCGAGATCGGCGTAGTAGCGGTCCCGGGTCGCCGCCAGGTGGTGTTCGAAGGAGAAGTGCACGAAGCCTTCGGCGAGGTAGCCCATGCCTCGGCCAGACCACGGGTATTCACCGGTGATCAGGGCAGTCTCCCATTCCGTGCGTGGCGTCCAGTGGAAGATCGGCTCGGTGACCGGCGTGGGTGCGTGCAGGACGCCCAACCCCACGAGTTCGGCGCGCAGCTGCTCTGCTGAGATGAAGGTGAGGCCGGTCAGTCCTGCGTCCTGGGCGGCCGCGGCGTTGGGTGGGGAGTCGTCGATGAAGATGGCCTCGCTGGGCTCCACCCCTGCGCGGAGGCAGGCCAGCGCATAGATCGCCGGGTCGGGCTTGACGATGCCCTCCTCTCCCGAGACGACGATGTCGCTGAACCGCTTGAGGATGCCGAAGCGCTCCCGGGCGATCGCGAACATGTCGGCCGCCCAGTTGGTGAGCGCGATGGTCGTGACGCCGGCCTGGCTCAGCTCGGCGAGGACGGCTCCGGTGCCGGGCACCATCTCGGTGATCGTGTGCGGGAAGTGCTGGCGGTAGGCACGGATCCCGTCCGCGTGGTCGGGGAAGCGGGCTGCGAGGGTTGCCTCTGATTCGGCGATGCTCCGCAGGCCGTCGTTGGTGCGGTTCCACTCGTCGAAGCCGATGTGCTCCATGAACGCGCGCACCTGGTCGGCCGGCATCACCTGCTCGAAGGCGCGCTCAGGCGCCCACTCGGCCAGCACGCCACCGATGTCGAAGATCACTGCCGACAATGCCATGACCCACCCTCTCGCTTCCTTCGAGGAGAGTGTGAGTTGGTCCACCAAACTCGGTGGACGGACTCAGAGCGTCACGCCCGACCGGCTTGCACGCGACGCCCGTGCCGGCAGGGGGATCGCGACCACTAAAGTAGGCCGACGTGGCTCTCACCATCGGAATCGTCGGACTGCCGAACGCAGGCAAGTCCACCCTCTTCAACGCACTCACCCGCAACAACGTGCTCGCGGCGAACTACCCGTTCGCGACGATCGAGCCGAACGTCGGCGTCGTGGGCGTCCCGGACGAGCGGTTGCCGGTGCTGGGCAAGCTGTTCAACTCCGAGCGGCTCGTGCCGGCGACGGTGAGCTTCGTCGACATCGCCGGCATCGTGAAGGGCGCGTCCACGGGCGAGGGGATGGGCAACGCGTTCCTCGCCAACATCCGCGAGGCCGACGCGATCTGCCAGGTGACCCGCGTGTTCCGCGATCCCGACGTCACCCACGTCGACGGCGCGGTCAACCCAGGCAACGACATCGACACCATCCGCACCGAGCTGATCCTCGCGGACCTGCAGTCCATCGAGAAGGCGCTGCCGCGGCTGGAGAAGGAGGTCCGGCTGCGGAAGGACCGGCTGCCGATCCTCGAGGCGGTCCAGCAGGCACAGGCTGTGCTCGACGGCGGCACCGGCGTGCACGCTGCGCGTCTCGACCTGGAACCGCTGCGGGAGCTGTTCCTGCTCACGGCGAAGCCCTACCTGTATGTGTTCAACTGCGACTCCGACGAGCTCACCGACACCGAACTGATCGCGAAGATGAGCGACCTGGTTGCTCCGGCAGAGGCGATCTTCCTCGACGCCAAGATCGAGTCCGAGCTGGTCGAGATGGAGGAAGAAGAGGCCCGCGAGTTCCTTGAGGAGATGGGCATCCCAGAGCCCGGGCTCGACACCCTCGCCCGCGTCGGCTACGAGACCCTCGGCCTGCAGAGCTACCTCACCGCCGGGCCGAAGGAGTCCCGGGCCTGGACGATCCGGAAGGGCGCCACCGCGCCCGAGGCCGCCGGTGTGATCCACACCGACTTCCAGAAGGGCTTCATCAAGGCAGAGATCGTCGGATATCACGACCTCGTCACACTCGGCTCCGTCGCTGCGGCACGGGCGGCCGGCAAGGCACGCATGGAGGGCAAGGACTACGTCATGGCCGACGGCGACGTGGTCGAGTTCCGGTTCAGCTCCTGAAGCTCGCTCGGCTTCACGCGCCCCGGCCCGACTCCTACTTGACCCGGCTGGCCTTCGCCGTCCAAGTGTTGCAGGCGCCGATCGTCTTGCCGTTGAGGCCACGGCGTCCCCAGTAGGCCTCGGCCTTGCTGCTGCCGTGGCCGGCCGGGTCGTTGGTGTAGCGCCACTGATACTCGATCTCCTGGTTGTCGACGGAGTTGTAGCCAACCCCCGACACCGTGAGCGCGTAGTGGGCCATGCAGTGCGCCTGCAGCTCGATGCGGCGGGTGGTCACCGCGGACGCCTCGTCCAGAGCATGTGTGGCATCGAAGACGCCCGCGAGGTTCTGGACGTGGTGGGCGTACTCGTGCATCACGAACTCGGCCACCGACAGCCGGAAATACCGTCCCTGCAGGTATGACTGGAGGGAGAAGTAGAGGGTGGAATCGCCAGTGCAGTAGCTGGCGGGGAAAGCCGTCCCGAGCCTGCCGCAGGGCGACTTCCCCGACGAATTGTAGAACTTCACCTTCGGCTTGCTGAACTCAACGGCGGTCGGGGCGAGCGCCTTCTTCCACGCGGCGTTCTCGCAGTCGACCAGCTTGCCCACCTGCTTGCGGAAGGCGGACTGGCTGCCGGGCACGGACTGATAGGGGCAGTTGGCCGGCACCTTCAGCGCGTAGACCGGGTTCTTCTTCAGCACGTCCAGTGGATCGGACGGCATCGTCGCCGTGGGCTTCGTGGTCGGCGACGACCCCGGGCCGGGCGAGGCGGTGGGCTTACTCGTGGGTGCGCGGTTCGCGGGCGCGGACGGTGCGGCCGTCGA
>JADGPA010000105.1 GCA_017882685.1 Propionibacteriaceae bacterium
CAGTGGTGATCAGGGACAGCGCGGCGGGGGCGAGGATCGCCGCGCCCAAGCCTTGGGCGGCCCGCGCGGCCACCAACAGCAGCGGATCCGCTGCCAGGCCTGCGGTCAGCGACGCGGCGGTGAACACCACGAGTCCGGTGCTGAACATGCGTCGCCGGCCGAACAGATCAGCGGCCCGCCCACCCAGGATCAGCAGCCCGGCGAAGGTGATCGCGTACCCGGTCACCACCCACTGCACCGCCGCTGCGGGGAACGCGAGCTCGCGCTGGATCGACGGCAGCGCCACATTCACGATGCTGAAGTCCAGCACGACCATGAAGGCCGCCAGCAAGATGAGCACCAGCCCCGCGCCGTGGAGCAGCGGCTGTGCCCCGGTGGCCTCCGACCGGGCGGTAACGGGGGGCGCGACGGTGCGCCTCGGGCGGCGGGGGATCTCGGTTGTCTTCATCACTGGAGCCCATCAGACAGAAGGCTGGAGTAGTTCGACCTGAAGCTACTTCACAGCGTACTACGTCGTCAAGAGTCTTCTTGTCGAGATACCATGGTGGGTGTGACCGAGGATGCGATAGACCGGATCGTCCAGGAGTGGAACCGGGAGCGGCCCGAGCTCGACGTCTCGGTGACCCACGTGTTGCAACGCATCACCCGGCTCTACCTCCTCCAATCGGCCAGCTTCGCGGAGGTGTTCGGCCGGTACGGCCTCACGTTCGGCGAGTACGAGGTGCTGGCCGCCCTCGTGCGCTCCGGCCCGCCCTACCGGCAGAAGCCCGGCGAACTCGTCTCGGCCCTGGTGCTCTCTTCCGGGGCGATGACTAACCGCATCGACCGCGTCGAGGCAGCCGGCCTCGTTGACCGCCTTCCCGACCCCGACGACCGGCGCGGCACCCTCGTCGCTCTCACCGCGAAGGGCCGCCAGGTCGTCGACGCAGCGCTCCTGGCCCACTTGGCGAACGAGGAACGGCTGCTCGGTGCCCTCTCCACCGCGGAGCGCCGGCAGCTCACCAACCTGCTGCGCAAACTGCTCCTCTCCGAGCCCTTCGCGATGCTCGACCACTCCCGCCCGGTGCGCAGCGACGGGCGAGTCACCGACCAGGTTGCGCGGCCGCGCCGCCCTCCGAAAATCGCCCGGAACAGCAAGACAACCGGTCACAACCAGCTCGGCCGGAGGGCTTGACCGGCCCCGTTCCTTCTGGAATGACAGAGAGACGAGCAATGAGCGCACGGTGCGCGTCGCCGAAAAGCACGGGGTGTCCGAAGGCGACAATCGTGAGCCGCGCGGTGTCGGTTCCGAGGCTAGCCGCGTGGTGCCGTGCCTCGGCGTATGCGGTGCCGGAGGCGAAGCGCTGCAAAGCGGCGGTGACCGTGGGCTGGTCGAGGTCGTTCAGGTGGTCGATCACGTGCCGCCGTACGCTCGCCAGATGCGTAGGCCAGGCGGCGCGCAGCCGCTTCAGGCCAGCGCCGGTGAGCTCCGCGTTGTAGCCGCGGCCGTCGCCGGGGCAACGCTCGCGCTGCACGAGGCGCCCCCGGCTTCCTGATCGGGTTGGGCTGCGGGTCGATCGTGCTGGCCTGGCTGTACGAGTCCGCGGCCAGCAGTGTGCTGATCGCGGCGGTGTGGCACGGCACGTACAACCTCACCGCAGCTACGGACGGAGCGCACGGCATGGTCGCCGCCGTCGTGAGCACCGGCGTCATGGTCGGCGCTGTCCTCATCGCCTGGCACCTGCACCGTCAGTCAGACACTCATCCTCCAACAGGCCCGTCATGGCTGACCCAGCGATCGCGGGCTGGGTCCGGTCCAGGTGACCAACCCAGTCCCCGAGCGCTGCTGCGCTCGCCGGCGCAGCCGTTGGGCTCCGGCTAGCTGCTGCTCGACTACAGCAGCTAGCGGTAGCGACCCGGGTCACCGTGTTCGGCCGAGTCGTCCGGATCAGGCGGCGCTGCAGCGCGCCTCCCGCCGGTGGTCCCGCTCGGCACGTAGCTGGTCCACCAGGGCCGGTTCGACCACCACCGCCTCCGCCCGGTCGAGCAGCGCGAGCAGCCGTTGCTCGGAGGCGGTCGCGGACAGGCCGTGCGCCGAGCGGGTCAGCGCGTCCGGGCAGCACCGGGGATGGCTTCAGGCAAAGGCCCGCACCGCCCGGTCGACTGGGTCCAGGCAGCCAGCCAGCAGCGACTCCTGCTCGTACACGGCGGTGATCTTGCCGGAGCCGGGGCGCCCGCTGGCAACCCGTCGCGCATACGGTGGCGCCTTCATCTGGCCCCGCGTGCGAGGACAGTGGGCAGCGCAGGCATCGTGGCCCGGGTGGTTGGTCGACTGCGCTCCACTCCTGGTAGAGGCCTCTGCGAGGTTAGGCGTGTGACCGGGATTGCGGGTGAAAGCCGGATGAAGTGAGCGGCGAGGTCGAAACCGAGCGATCGGGGCAGCGGGACGCCGCTCTCGGCGGGCCGGACCCTTGGTCCACCCGCTCGGCGAGGCTCTGGACCCGCTGTCCGTGGCGGCGGCGCTGCTGGCCATGGTGGGTAGCGTCGTCGGGCTCTTCGACGCCGATGGCATCTACGGCAAGGAGACCTTGCCGCTGGTCGACCAGGCGATCGCCCAGGACGCGGTGAACCTCCTGGTCGTCTCCCCGGCCATCATCGTGCTGGCGGTGCTGACACGGCGCGGTTGCCCGCGGGCGTACCTGGTGTGGCTGGGCCTGCTGGCGTTCACCGTCTACAACTACGTGATCTATGCGGTCTCGCTGCACTTCGGCCCGCTGTTCCTGCTGTGGGCGGCAGTGCTCGGACTGGCGCTGTACGCGCTGCTGGGCGGGGTCGCGGTTGCCGCCCTGGATCGAGTGCGGGCGCGGTTAGCGCCGATTTTCACGCAGCGAGTTCGACCCTAGTTTCAGGTGAACTGGTAGCTGAGTCGTCGGTTGCCCCACCAGGGGACGGTGACGGTGGGGAGTTCGGCTTGGCGTAGCACGGGTGAGTA
>JADGPA010000106.1 GCA_017882685.1 Propionibacteriaceae bacterium
CCGAAGCGGGACGAGTTCCCCTACGCGATCCGCCAGGTGTCCGAGGCTCTCGGCTCCAACGGCTCCACGTCGATGGGTTCGGTGTGCGCATCGACCCTTGCCCTGCTGAACTCGGGTGTGCCGCTGAAGTCGCCGGTTGCCGGTATCGCCATGGGCCTGATGAGCGAAGAGATCGACGGACAGACCAAGTACGTCGCCCTGACCGACATCCTTGGCGCTGAGGACGCCCTCGGCGACATGGACTTCAAGGTCGCCGGGACGAAGGACTTCGTGACCGCCCTTCAGCTGGACACCAAGCTCACCGGCATTCCCGCCGAGGTGCTGGCCGGTGCACTGCTCCAGGCCCGTGACGCGCGGCACACCATCCTCGAGGTGATGGCCGAGGCCATCGACATCCCCGACGAGATGAGCCCGTACGCCCCGCGGATCATCACGGTCCGCATCCCTGTCGACAAGATCGGCGAGATCATCGGCCCGAAGGGCAAGATGATCAACCAGATCCAGGATGACACCGGCGCGAACATCTCCATCGAGGACGACGGCACCATCTATATCGGTGCCGACAACGGTGAAGCAGCCGAGGCCGCCCGGGCGATCATCAACGCCATCGCCAACCCGACGATGCCGGAGAAGGGCGAGCGCTACCTGGGCACGGTCGTGAAGATCATGCCGTTCGGTGCGTTCATCTCCCTGTTGCCCGGCAAGGACGGCCTGCTGCACATCTACAAGCTGCGTCCGCTCGCCGGCGGCGCCCGCGTGGAGAACGTGGAGGACGTCGTCAGCGTCGGCCAGAAGATCCAGGTGGAGATCTCCGAGATCGACGAGAAGGGCAAGCTGTCCCTGATCCCGGTCGTCGAGGAGAAGGAAGCTGCTCCGGCCGAAGCCTGAGCCTGATTGCCGAAGAACCGGCGTCCCGCGTTGTGCGGGGCGCCGGTTTTGCATCCGCGGGTCGAGCCTATCGAGACCCGCTGGTTGAACCGTCGTTGATCCGAGCCAAGGAGATCCATGGAGCGCACACGACCCCGGCCTTCGGCACCCCGCAACCTTTCGTCGGCCCCCGTTCGTTCTAGAGGTATGAGCACACCATCAGCGTCCGAGATCGAATTCTCGGCGTTCGTCGACTCGGCCGGCGGCTCCCTGGTCAGGACGGCGACCATGCTCACAGGGAATCGGGACACAGCCCAGGACCTCCTGCAGGAGGCACTGGTGCGGGTGTACCTGAACTGGCACAAGATCGTGCCGGGCGCCGCGCGCGCCTACACCCGCCGGGTCATGGGCAATCTGGCCACGGACTGGTGGCGGCGCGGACGCTGGGAGGCGGTGGGCACCGTCCCCGAGAGACCGGGCGCATCGGCCACGGCAGCCGTGGACGACGACGACGAGTTCCTGCGTCATCTGGCAGGGCTCGCTCCGCGGGAACGCGCCGTTCTGGTGCTGCGCTTCCACGCCGACCTGACCGAGCGGGAGATCGCAGAGGAACTGCGACTCCCTCTGGGCACGGTCAAATCCCTCGCCTCACGCGCGCTGGCCAAGCTGCGCGCCAAGGACACCTCTTCAACCTCGTGGAGCAGGCCATGAACACTTCCTTCGAAGAATCCGTGCGTGCTCGCATGGAGAGCCTCACGGCGTCCCCGCCCCCGGCGGGCCTCGCTTCCCGTGCGGTCCGGGTCGCCCAGCGTCGCCGGTGGCTTCGGGCCCTTGCGCTGGTCGCCGGTCTTGCGGTCGTGGCGGTGTGGGTGCTGCTCACCTGGCGGCCGCCGGCCCTGTCTGCGGTACCCGAGGTCGGCGTTGACCCCATGGGTACGCCAGTGGCGGCCACGGTGATCGATGTCAGCGCCTGGCCGACGGCTGACTTCGCTGATCCCACCGGTGGCGCCCAATGCTCGATGTCGGCCGATGGTGTGAGGTGCCAGCCGTTCACGACCGTCGCCCTTCCGCCCAAGAATGCGTGCTCCGGGCTGATGGTCGTCCCCGTTCTCGGAAAGGAGGCCTCGTCCTGGTCGTGCGCCATGGAGATGGTCGCCCTTCCCACCCCGGACAGCCCGACGATCGACTGGGCGAAGGGCCGCGGTTACCCCGTCGTGCCGACCCCGGAGGGCGGCGACTACCGGTGGCAGACGCTGCCGGTCGGGGTCACGCTCATCAGGGGATCGCTGTCATGTCACACCGACGGCCGCGGCATCGCCTGCGTGCGCGGTGATCGGAGCCTGGCCCTCACGTCGTCGGCGACCACCTTCACCGGACCGCATCCGGAGATGCCCACAGGGGCGGTGCACGACCCCACGGTGAGCATCACCGGCGTCGGCGCCCTGACCGTCGGCATGATGGCGCAACAGGCGAAGGACGCAGGCCTGATGCTCGCCAACCCGACCTACGGTCGTGAGAGCCGACAGATGAGCGATGCCTTCCTTCAGGGCTACGACGGGGTCAACGTGGATTGGGCGAACGGCCCCACCCTGCGCGGGATCGTGATCAAGAATCGGACCGAGTACGTCACCGCAGAGCGGGCGCGCATCGGGACGACTCTGGCCAAGCTGCGGGAGCAGTACGGCAACCTTCTGGTCGAACTGCCCCGGACCACAGCCAACTTCGACGACCTCACGCTCGAGTCGGCACTGGGTGTCGGCTACGGCGACTCTGTACCCGTCCTGCGGGAGGGGAATCGCTACCTCGCCTTCCCGATCCTTCGCGACGCGACCGACCGGGAGCCTGGCACCAGGACCGGAGTGGTGAGCGAGATCCTGATCGGCACGATCAACGCCAAGGGACAGTTGGTGGTCCCCACCGGCTGACCGCGACAGGCCGCGACCCCGGCCACCTATGATGTGGCCGGAGTCGCGCGTCAGGAGCAGTGGATGAGGGTTGCGGTATTCGGGGCCAAGGGCCGGATGGGTGCAGAGGTGTGCGCAGCGGTGGACGCCGCGGCCGACCTGGAGCTGGTGGCAGCCGTGGACGCCGGGGACGACCGCAGCGCTGTGGAGTCCGAGGCGGAGGTGGTCGTCGACTTCACCACGCCTGACGCCGTGATGGACAACCTGGCCTGGTGCATCGCGAGAGGCATCCACGCCGTCGTGGGTACCACAGGGTTCACCTACGAACGCCTGGCCAGCGTCCGCGAGCAGCTGGCGGCCAAGCCCGAGGTCGGCGTCGTGATCGCCGCCAACTTCTCCATCGGCGCCATCCTGATGATGCACTTCGCAGAGCAGGCCGCCCGCTTCTACGAATCCGCGGAAGTCATCGAACTCCACCACCCCAACAAGGTTGACGCACCGTCGGGCACCGCCCAGGCAACGGCCGGACGGATCGCCGCCGCCCGCGCGGAGGCGGGCTTCGGCCCCGTCCCCGACGCAACCGCAACGGGCCTCCCGGGAGCCCGCGGTGCCGACGTCCAGGGCATCCACGTCCACAGCGTGCGCCTGCGCGGCCTGATCGCTCACCAGGAGGTGCTGTTCGGCGCTGAGGGGGAGACGCTGACCATCCGGCACGACTCTCTCGATCGGGCCTCGTTCATGCCGGGTGTACTTCTCGGCGTCCGCAACATCGCCTCCCGGCCCGGCCTGACCCTCGGTATCGACGACCTGCTCGGCATCTGACGATGCGCAGGGGGCTGGTCTGGACGCTCGTCGTCCTGCTCGTGCTGGCCACAGGCGGGTACTTCGGCGACAACCTGATACGCAGCTACGCCCAGGACCGGGCTGTCGAGGCGGTTGGCTCCTACGTCGGCGGCGGCAGGGTCACCGTCCAGCTCGGCGGCACGCCGTTCTTCCCTGCGTTGATCACCCGCTCCGTGCCGAACTCCCACGTCGAGGTGGCGACACTGCCGCTGGAGATCACCGGGCACAAGGTGCACCTGACCGACGTCGTCGCGGACACCGGCACGGTAGCCCTCGGCGCCAGCGAGGTGAGCGTCGCAACAATGACCGCATCGGCCGTCCTCAGCTACGCCGACCTGTCGAAGATCGCCGACCTGCCGATCAGCTACGCCAAGGACGGCAGGCTGGAGTTGCGCTACACCCGGCAACTCTTCGGTCGTGACCTGAACCTCGCGGTCTCTGCGCTCCCCAAGCTCGATGCCGAGAAGCAGCTCATCCGGATCACACAGCCCAGACTGGACCTGGCAGGCAACGAGTCCAGCGACATCGTCCTCACCCAGGACCAGCTGGATTCGATCGTCGAACCGATCAAGGTGCAGCTGGATCACGGCCTGCGCCTGACCAGCATCAGCCCGGGGGAGGGTGGGATCGCTGTGGGCGTCGCAGGGGCGAACGTCAGGGTACCGATTCCCTGAGGATGCGGCGACGCTCAGCCGATCGCGGTGTGCAGTCGCACCAGCTTGAGGCTCGGACCGCCCTCGGTGGCTGCCACCTCGGTATGCGCGCCGTCGGCCGCCCATCCTGCCTCGGTGAGGAACCCCCGCAGCCCATCGTCGGTGGCGTGCACCCACCAGGTCGCCCGGACGAAGGCGTCCGCACGCAGGGTGTCAACGCAGGCGTTCAGCAGCCGCGAACCATGGCCCCGTCGCTGGGCCTGCGGGTCGACGACGAACTCGGCCACCACGCCGTCCTCGCCGGCTTCGGCGTCCGGGTCGTCGGACGGCCCAACGGCCGCGAACCCCACCACGCGATCGTCACCGACGGCCACCAGCACGCGGAACTGCGCCAGCGGTGGACGCAGGATGGCCTGCTGCCAGCGCTCGGTCATGGTCGCGAGGTCGACGCCGGCGAGCACCTCGTCGGCCACGTCGGGTGGCAGGGTCTGCGTCCAGCCCCGGCGTTGAATTGCCGAGATGCTCGCAGCTTCTGTCGGCAGGGCAAGGCGGACGGAATCGGCGATCACCGCGCCACTGTACCCACCGGTGCGAAGGTCGCTGGAGTCCCGGAGTTCGAGCGCCTTCGCTAGTGCAGGCCCGGCGTCGTCTGTTCCTCGCGGTTCGTTCCTCACCGCTCGTCGAGAGGCCTCGGCTTGAACCGCTGACGCGGTTCAAGTCTTCGTCCTCTAGGTTGGGCCCGTGCGAGAAAGCCTGAAGACCCCGCCGGCTCTGGCCAGGGATACGCTGCGGATCACTCCGCTGGGCGGCCTTGGAGACGTCGGACGCAACATGACCTCCTTCGAAATCAACAGCGACCTGCTCTTCGTCGACTGCGGGGTGCTGTTCCCCTCCGACGACCAGCCCGGGGTCGACCTGATCCTTCCCGGCCTTCACCTGGTGGAGGACCGGCTCTCAGAGGTGAAGGCGCTCGTGCTCACCCATGGCCACGAGGACCACATCGGTGCCGTGCCCTACCTCCTGCGCCGCCGCAGCAACATCCCGGTCTTCGGCTCCCGGCTGACGCTGGCCCTTGTGCGCGAGAAGCTGCGTGAGCACCGCATCCGCGACGTCGACTTTCGAGAGGTGGCCGAGGGCGACCGGCTCGCCATCGGCGAGTTCGACCTCGAGTTCCTTGCGGTCAACCACTCCATCCCCGATGCCCTCGCTGTCATCCTGCGCACGCCGGGGGGCACCGTCCTGCACACCGGTGACTTCAAGATGGACCAGCTGCCCCTGGACGGCCGGCTCACCGACCTGCGCGGCTTCGCCCGGCTGGGCGATGAGGGCCTCGACCTGTTCATGGCCGACTCCACCAACGCGGAGACCCCCGGCTTCACCGCCCATGAGCGCGACATCGAACCGGCCATGGAGAGGGTCTTCGCAAACGCGAAGCAGAAGCTGATCGTCGCGTGCTTCGCCTCGCACGTGCACCGCGTACAGCAGGTGATGGACGCCGCCGTCCGGCATCGCCGCAAGGTGGTCTACGTCGGACGGTCCATGGTGCGGAACATGGGCGTGGCAAGGGAACTCGGTTACCTGCGCGTGCCCGAGAACACGCTGATCGACCTCAAGCAGATCGACAACTACCGCGACGACGAGGTGGTGATCATCTCCACCGGGTCGCAGGGTGAGCCCCTGAGTGCGCTTTCGCGGATCTCCAACCACGAGCATCCGGTGGTCACCGCCGGCCCCGGCGACGTCGTGCTGCTGGCGTCCTCACTGATCCCCGGCAACGAGAACTCCGTCTACCGGGTGATCAACGGCCTGTCCCGCAACGGCGTCAACGTCGTGCACAAGGGCAACGCGCTGGTGCACGTCTCCGGGCACGCGAGCGCCGGGGAGCTGCTCTACTGCTACAACCTGCTGAAGCCCAAGAACGCCCTGCCCGTCCATGGTGAGGTGCGCCACCTCATCGCCAACGCCAAGCTCGCGGTCGCCACCGGGGTGCCGGAGAAGCGGGCGCTGGTGGTCGAGGACGGCGCCGTGATCGACCTGGCCAACGGCAAGGCCCGGGTGGTCGGCCAGCTCGAGTGCGGCTACATCTTTGTCGACGGGCTCACCGAGGGCGAGATCGGCGACACCGAGCTCACCGACCGCAAGATCCTCGGCGAGGAGGGCTTCATCTCCGTCGTCGCCGTGGTGAATCTGCACTCCGGCAAGCTGGTCAGCGGACCCGACATCCACGCGCGCGGCTTCGCCGACGACGACACTGTCTTCGACGTCATCCGGCCCGAGCTGGTGAACGTGATCGAGAAGGCGCTGGCCGACGGGGTGGAGGACACCTTCCAGCTGCAGCAGCAGGTGCGCCGCACGCTCGGACGCTGGGTGAACAACAACTTCCGTCGCCGTCCGATGATCCTGCCGATCGTTGTGGCCACCTGACGATTGGCGGGCGTGGCGCCGATTCAGGTATCGTAGGCAGGTCCCCGATCGGGGGCCGATACTTTTCCGGGCGCTCTGATGTGCCTGATCTTGCGAGACAACAAGGAGTACTCCGGTGGCTGCCGTCTGTGACATCTGCGCCAAGGGTCCGGGTTTCGGGCACAACGTGCCCTGGTCGAAGAAGAAGACCAACCGGCGCTGGAACCCGAACATCCAGCGCGTCCGCGCCGTCGTCGAGGGCGCTCCCAAGCGCCTCAACGTATGCACCTCCTGCCTGAAGGCCGGCCGCGTCACGCGCTGACCTCCGTTGCAGAGACCCGCTCCTGAGCGGGTCTCTTTGCATGTCCGGGTGCGGTGATGTGCAAGCATCGTGTGGTGACCAGGCCCACAGCCGAAGACCCGGAGCCGGAGGGCTTTCCCGCCCTGGTTCGAGCTGCGGAGGACGGGCGGCGCAGAACCTGCCGGGCTGGTCTCGGGAGGCTCTCTCGGCGCTGTCGGCCTCCTCACGGCGTTGGTTGCACTGCTGCTGTTCGGCGTCTCGGGAGCCCTCGGATCCTGGCGAGCCGAAGCCCTCATCGCTGTTGTTCTCGCGGTGGTCTCCCTCACGGCCATGGTGGTGGGCTCCACCAGGTTCAGGCGCGAGGACCTTGGCGGGCGGTCGTGAGGGATCGGGCAGCCTCCCCACGAGCGCGCGTCCGGTCACGGCGGACCCGGCGTTGCCCCGCTCGTGCGAGCATGGGCTGGTGAGCCACAACCGGGACCAGGACGACTTCCTGGGCTGGGCGCCGGCGGAGCCACTGGAGTGGGAGCCGGAAGCCTCGAGCTGGGAGCCACGACGGAAGGCCCCGGTCGCCCCGCAGGCGCCGCAACCTGCGTCTGCTGAGCCGGTCGGGGCGCGGCCGCCTAGCGGATGGACGACACAGCCCCGGCAACAGACGACGGCGCCCCGTCCGCAGACCTACCGCGCACCTCAGCCCCCGCCTCCGGCCCGGGCCGGGACCCCAGCGCGACGTCAGGCCGCGGGTCCGTTGTTAGGCATAACAGCCATCGCTGCCGGCTTCATGCTGCTCTTTACCGTCTCCACCCTGCTCAAGGAACTGTTCGGTGGCAGCGCCCTTGGCCCTGTGCCGGTCTTCACCGGAATCGGGACGCTGATGCTCGCGCGGGCTGCCTGGGCGATGCGCCCGCGCTAGGCCGCCAGCTGAACGTGTCGTGGCCCGGCCTGTCGGCGCCACCGCATAGTCTGAGTCACCGTGGAGATTGCACTGAGCGGCTGGCGGACCCGGCTGTATGCCGAGCTGGCCGCGCCCCTGAGCCAGGTGCTGGGGGACCGCACGGCCAAGGAGTTCTCCTCCCTGCGCATCCATACCGTCGGTGACCTGCTGCGGCACATCCCGCGGCGCTACCTGTCCGGCACCGAACTCACCGACCTGGGCACCCTCATCGAGGGAGAGCACGTCGCGGTCATCGCCAAGGTTGCCGAGATCAAGCGGTACGAGGGCAGGGCCCTGCCCGGACCCGGACGCAAGGAGCGGCCCGGCCGCCTTGAGGTGCAGCTCAGCGACGGCAGCGGACGGCTGACAGCCACGTTCTTCGGCCGCAGCCACCTCCTCTCGTGGTGGGAGAAGCAACTCCGCGAAGGCGTTGCAGGTGTGTTCATCGGCAAGGTCGGGAGCTTTCGGGACCAGCTGCAGATGAGCCATCCCGTGTTCGCGATGCTGGACGGCGCCGGACGCGTGGTGAGCACCTCCGAGGAGAAGGAACGCATCGCCGACCTTGCCACCGGCGGGCTGGTCGGCATGTACCCGGCGACGTCAAAGCTGCCCACCTGGAAGGTCGCAGAGTGCGCCCGGCTGGCCCTTGCCACCGTCGCCGGCGCCGATGACCCGTGGCCCGACTGGATACGCCACGAGGCCGGCGTGCTCGAACTCACTGCAGCTTTCGCGGCGGTCCACCAGCCAGCAAGCCTTTCCGAGGCGGCAAGGGGCGCCGATCGGTTGCGGTTCGACGAGGCGCTCGCCACCCAGCTGACCATGGCCTACCGGCGTGCGGACGCGGCCAGCCACACCGCCCAGCCCCGCCGCGCGCTCCCTGACGGGCTGCTGACGGCCTTCGACGCCCAGCTGCCGTTCCAGCTCACCGCCGGCCAGGCCGAGGTCAGCGCAGCCATCCTCGACGACCTGGCCCGTCCTCGGCCGATGCAGCGCCTGCTGCAGGGCGAGGTGGGCTCGGGCAAGACCGTCGTCGCGCTCCGTGCCATGCTCGCCGTCGCCGACGCCGGCGGCCAGGCGGCACTGCTGGCCCCCACCGAGGTGCTCGCACACCAGCACTTCCAGACCATCAAGGCCCTGCTCGGTGACCTCGGCGGCGGCCGCATGCTCGGCACGCCGGACGTGGCCACCGACGTGGTGCTGCTGACCGGCTCCCTGCCGGCCAACGCCAAGAAGTCGGCCCTTTTGCGGGCGGCCAGCGGCGAAGCGGGAATCGTGATCGGCACGCACGCGCTGCTCGCCGACCGGGTGCAGTTCGCCGACCTCGGCCTCATCGTCGTCGACGAGCAGCATCGTTTCGGCGTCGAACAGCGGGCAGTGCTCTCCGACAAGGCCAGCAGCCGCCCGCACGTGCTGGTGCTCACGGCCACCCCGATCCCGCGGTCGGTGGCGATGACGATCTTCGGCGACCTGGACGTCTCCACCCTCGCCGAGCTGCCCGCCGGACGCGCGGACGTGTCGACCGTCATCGTGGACGCGGCCAGCCGCCCCGCCTGGGTCGACCGGGCCTGGGACCGGGTGCGGGAGGAGGTTGCCACCGGCCGTCAGGTCTTCGTTGTGTGCCCGCGGATCGGCGGCCACGGCGACGGCGGCGAGGGCAAGGGGGTTGTCGAACTCGCAGACGAGTTGCGCTCCGGGCCGCTGGCCGAGGTACGCCTCGGCGTCTTGCACGGCCAACTGCCCAGTGACACCAAGGACCGGGTGATGGCCGACTTCGCCGCCGGCGACCTCGACGTCCTGGTGGCCACAACAGTGATCGAGGTCGGCGTCGACGTGCCCAACGCCTCGATGATGGTGGTCTGGGACGCCGACCGGTTCGGCATCTCCCAGCTCCACCAGCTGCGCGGGCGGATCGGACGGGGTGTCCACCCCGGCGTCTGCCTGCTGATCAGCACCGTCCCCGCCGGCGAGCCCGCCCGTGACCGGCTCGACGCCGTTGCCTCAACGCGGGACGGCTTCCAGCTCGCCGAACTCGATCTCGAGCAGCGCAGGGAAGGCGATGTGCTCGGCGCGAGCCAGGCGGGCAGCCGGTCCAGCCTGCGCTTGCTGCGGGTGCTGGAGCACGCCGACCTGATCGCCCAGGCGAGGGAACTGGCCGCGACCTGCGTCGCCCGAGACCCCGGAATGACCACGCCCGGCTTAGCCGACGCCGTACGGGCCACCGAACTGCTCGCCTCCGGCGACTGGCTCGAACGCAACTGAACCGGGCGTTCCTCGTTAGTCTGGCCCGGTGACCAGGATCATCGCCGGCTCCCGGAAGGGCCACCGCCTCCGCACGCCGGCGCACTCGGCCACCCGCCCCACCACTGACCGGGTGCGCGAGGCCACCTTCTCCCTCATTGCAGACTGGGCAGGGACCGCCGGCGCCGGTGCAGAGAAAATGCTGGCCGGCCTCAGCTTCATCGACCTGTACGCCGGGTCCGGGGCTGTGGCCCTCGAGGCCGCCAGCCGCGGGGCAGCGCCCGTTGTCGCCGTCGAGAGCGACCAGGCCACGGCCCGGATCGCCCGCGGCAACGCCCAGGCGATCGGGCTCCCGGTCACGGTCCTCGCGTCCACTGTGGAGAAGGCCCTCGCCGGTGACCCGCAGGCCCGGTTCGATGTGGTCTGGGCCGACCCTCCCTACGCCCTGCCCGGGGACCGACTCGCCCCCGTCCTCGCCGCCGTAGCGGAGCGTTGGGTGGCCGAGGACGGCCTGCTGGTCCTCGAGCGCGCATCCAGAGATGAGCCCCCCGTGTGGCCTGCGGGCGTGACCGACAGCTGGGAGCGGCGTTACGGTGAGACCACGCTGTACTTCGCCACGAAAGGGCGGTGAATGCTCGCCATTTGTCCGGGATCCTTCGATCCCGTAACGCACGGGCACCTCGACGTCATCGAGCGCGCCGCGGCACTGTTTGACGAGGTCATCGTCGCGGTCGGGCGCAACTCCGCCAAGAACTACCTGTTCACCCTCGATGAGCGCCTCGACCTGATGCGCGAGGTGACCGGGGAGTGGCCCAACGTGAGCGTCGAGGCCCTCGACGGGCTGTTGGCGGACTTCGCACGCGCCAAGGGGGCCGGGGTGCTGGTCAAGGGCCTGCGGTTCGCCTCCGACTTCGATTTCGAGCTGCAGATGGCCCACATCAACGCCGTTGTGGGCTCGGTGGAGACGGTGATGTTGCCTGCGTCCTCACAATGGGCCACGCTGTCCTCGACCATGATTCGGGAAGTTGCCAGCTATGGCGGCGATGTCGCCGCCTTCGTACCGGACGTCGTCGCCCGGCAGATCCGCCGGAAGGCCAAGGGAATGGAGCACGCCGATGGTTGAGCGCACGAACGAGGTGCTGAAGCAGCTCCACCGGCTCGTCGCCGGGGCGAAGGCCGTCCCCATGTCGGCATCCTGCATGGTCAACCGGGCCGAAGTGCTCGCCCTGATCGAACAGGCTGCCGACGCCCTGCAGGCCGATGTCGGCGAGGCCCAGCGGGTCACCGCCACCTCGCTGGAGACCCTGGAACGGGCACAGGCGGAGGCCGCGCAGATCATCGCCTCCGCGGAGGAGCGGGCCGGCTACCTCGCCAGCCAGACCCCGGTGATGGAGGCCGCACGCCGGAAGGCTGCCCAACTGGAGACCAAGGCCCTCGCCGATGTCGAGGCCCTGCGGCGCGAGGCGGACGCCTATGTCGACGCCCGGATCGCCTCGTTCGAGGCCGGCCTGCAGAAGACGATGTCGCAGGTGCGCACCATGCGCGACCGCCTGGCCAGCCGTTCCGCACTCGACGACACCTCGACCCAGGCACTGCCCCGCCTGCAGGCCTAGCAGCTGACGTTTTGCTGTGACGTCGCCGGTCACGGTAGAGTCCTGCGTTGGTTATGACGCTGTCGATTTGTGCGTTGAAGGGAACCGTCGTGCCTCCCCGCTTGCCAGACCACCGCTCAGGGCTCGTGCTTGAAACACACGAAGTCTCCCGGAGGGCTGGAGTGCTGAAGGAGGTCAGTCGGATCGCGGAAGCGCCAGAGGATCTCGGCATCGAAGTAATCGGGGTGCCACCCGGCTCACCCGTCGACCTCGACCTTCGGTTGGAGTCGGTGGTGGAGGGGGTCCTGGTCACCGGTACCGCTGTGGTCCGGCTGCAGGGAAACTGCGCACGCTGCCTTGACGAGATCTCCTCATCGGAGGAGGTCGACATCCAGGAGCTGTTCTGTTACCCGGGCAAGGAAACAGACGATCCGGAGGCCTTGCGCATCGAGGACGAGCTGATCGACCTCGAACCCGTCCTGCGGGACGCGGTGGTACTCGACCTGCCGTTCACGCCCCTGTGTCGTCCGGATTGCGCCGGGTTGTGCCCCGAATGTGGAGCCAACCTGAACCTGAACCCGGACCACAGCCATGCTGAGCCCATCGATCCCCGATGGGCTGGCCTGGAGGAGTGGACGGGACCGATGAACGAACCGAAGAACAAGGAGTAACGCCGTGGCCGTTCCCAAGCGGAAAATGTCCCGCAGCAACACGCGGGCCCGCCGTTCCCAGTGGAAGACCTCCGCGCCGACCCTGGTGACCTGCGCCAATGCGGCGTGCGGTGCGAAGCACCTTCCGCACACCGCCTGCCCCACGTGCGGCCAGTATGGTCCGCGCGCCGCTCGCCGGCAGATCCTCGAGCCCTGAGCCGGGCTCGGACCACGTCCGATACCGCTGCGGCGCCGAGCCGCGCCCTCGAGCTGATCGAACAGCTGGGGATCCAGATGGATCCCCAGCTGTATCGGCTTGCCATGACCCATCGTTCGTTCGCGTACGAGAACGGTGGGCTGCCGCACAACGAGCGGCTGGAATTCCTGGGTGACTCGGTGCTGGGCGTCGTCGTCACCGAGTTCCTCTACCGCAGCTACCCCGACCTTCCCGAAGGCCGGCTGGCGAAGCTGCGGGCTGCTGTGGTGAACGCCCACAGCCTCGCCGACGTCGCGCGCTCGCTCGACCTGGGCAGCGTGATCCTGCTCGGCAAGGGCGAACTCACCACCGGTGGGCACGACAAGTCCTCGATTCTCGCGGACTCCCTCGAAGCGCTCCTTGGTGCGGTGCTGATCTGTGCCGGGAGGGACGGCGCTGACCTGCTCGTTCACCACCTGTTCGACCCGCTGGTGATCCAGGCTGCTGAGCTCGGCGCCGGCCTGGACTGGAAGACCAGCCTGCAGGAATACGCGGCCAACAACGACCTGGGCGCCCCCAGCTACCGGGTCACGGAAACCGGGCCCGACCACGAAAAGCGGTTCGCGGCAGTCGCCATCGTCGGCAACCGCGCCTATGAGCCGGGCGCCGGCACGTCGAAGAAGCAGGCGGAGCAGCGGGCGGCACAGAACGCGTTCACGGCGCTCGAAGAGGCCGCCGCCGATGCCGGAACTGCCTGAAGTCGAGGTCGTCCGCTCCGGACTGGCCGCCGCACTGCCCGGGCGGACCATCGCCGCCGTCACCGTTCACCACCCGCGTCCCGTCCGTCGGCACACCGGCGGTGCCGACGACTTCGCCACCCGCCTCGTCGGTCGCACGTTCACCGAGCCGAGACGCCGCGGCAAGTTCCTCTGGCTGCCGTTCACCGACGGGGACGCCTTGATGGCCCACCTCGGAATGAGCGGCCAGTTCCGCCTCGATGACCCGGGCACCCCGCCACCGCCGCAATGCCGCGTGGAATTCACCTTCACCGACGGGGGGCCGGAGCTCCGGTTCGCCGACCAGCGCATGTTCGGCGGTCTGTGGCTGAGCCCCGGCGGCGCCGAGCTGCCGGTGGAGGTTGCACACATTGCCAGGGACCTGTTCGACCCGCTGCTCGACACCGAAGCCCTCGTCGCCGACATCCGCCGCCGGCGTAGCGGCATCAAGCGTGTGCTGCTCAACCAGACCGTCGTCTCGGGCATCGGCAACATCTACGCCGACGAATCACTGTGGCAGGCGAGAGTGCACTACGAGACCCAGGCCGACCGGTTGAGCCGTCCGAGAGTGAGGGAGCTGCTCGCCGCAGCCCGCGAGGTGATGGCGGAGGCACTGGCTGCGGGAGGCACATCCTTCGACGCCCTGTACGTGAACGTCAACGGCTCCTCGGGCTACTTCGGGCGTTCGCTCGCTGCCTACGGCAGGGAGGACCAGCCCTGCCTGCGCTGCGCCACCCCGATCGTGCGGGAGGCGTTCATGAACCGCTCGTCCTACCTGTGCCCGTCCTGCCAGAAGCGTCCCCGGCGCGCCTCGGCACGCTGAGCCTTGCCGCCTTGGGCGCCGCTTTCCCGGTAACCTAAACCCTTGTGACCCAAGCCACCCTCTACACCCGCTACCGACACGTCCTGCGGCAGTTCGTGAAGTTCGGCCTGGTCGGCGGCGCAGGCGTCGTGGTGAACATGCTGGTGGCCATCGCCATGAACAAGCTCAACGGCGGGACGATCAACGCCCAGAACATCCTGTTCGCGATCCCGTCCACACCGTTCAACTTCCGGTTCACCTCGCTGGTGTGGATCGTCGCCTTCCTTGTCGCGAACCTGTTCAACTTCCAGCTGAACCGTTCCTGGACCTTCCGTGGTACCCGGCACGCGCCGTGGTTCACCGAGTTCTGGCCCTTCCTCGCCGTCGGCAGCGCCGCCGCGGTGATCGGCCTGTTCATCAAGATCGCCCTCACCAACCCCAACTCCCCGGTGTACCTGCCCGAGCCCTGGTTCCACGAGAACGCAGGGCTGCAGTCGCGGGAGTACTGGGCGCAGCTGATCACGATCGTCGTCACGATGCCGGTCAACTTCATCGTCAACAAGCTCTGGACCTTCCGCCACGTCCGCAACAAGCACTTCAGTTCGGCGGACGGCTAGGCGCCATGTACCTCAAGAGCCTCACCCTGCGCGGCTTCAAGTCGTTCGCTTCCACCACCACCCTCGTCTTCGAGCCCGGGATCACCTGTGTGGTCGGTCCCAACGGTTCGGGCAAGTCGAACGTCGTGGACGCGCTGGCCTGGGTGATGGGGGAGCAGGGTGCCAAGACCCTGCGCGGCGGCAAGATGGAGGACGTCATCTTCGCCGGCACGTCCGGCCGCTCCCCGCTGGGACGCGCAGAGGTCATACTCACCATCGACAACTCCGACGGTGCGCTGCCGATCGACTACACGGAGGTGACGATCAGTCGCACCATGTTCCGCAGCGGCGGCTCCGAGTACGCCATCAATGGAACACCGGCCCGCCTGCTCGACGTGCAGGACCTGCTCAGCGACTCGGGCATCGGCCGGGAGATGCACGTCATCGTCGGCCAGGGCCAGCTCGACTCGATCCTGCAGGCCACCCCGGAGATCCGTCGCGGCTTCATCGAGGAGGCAGCGGGCGTCCTCAAGCACCGCAAGCGCAAGGAGAAGGCCGAGAGGAAGCTGGACGCAACCGCGGCCAACCTCAACCGGCTCAACGACCTGCTCGGCGAGATCCGCCGCCAGCTGAAGCCCCTCGGCCGCCAGGCAGAGGTGGCTCGCAAGGCCGTGACCATCCAGGCAGAACTCCGGGACGCCAAGGCGCGCCTGCTGGCAGACGAACTGGTGGTCGCCAGCGGGGCCCTGGAGTCCGACCTTGCTGCAGAGGCGGAGCTCAAGCAGCGCCGGCTGCGCCTGGAGGAAGAACTCACCCAGGCCCGGCAGGCCGAGCAGCTGGCAGAGGCGGCGGCCCGGGACTCCCTGCCGCAGCTGACCGCTGCGCAGGAGACCTGGTACGCCCTTGCCGGGCTGGCGGAACGGGTGGCCAGCACTGCGTCCATCGCGGGCGAGCGCCTGCGCAACGCCTCCAGCGTCGGAACAGAGGACCGTCCCGGCCGCGACCCCGAGGCCATCGAGCGCGAGGCCGCCGACGTCCGCCGGGCGGAAACCGAGCTGCAGGCCGAGGTGGCCGAACGGACCGCAGCCCTCGCCGCCGCAACGGACGCCCGCGACGCTGCAGAACTCGCCCACGCGGAGGCGGACAAGCAGTACTCGGCCCAGCAGCGGGCCATCGCGGACCGCCGCGAGGGTCTCGCGCGCCTGTCCGGTGAGGTGAACACCCTGCGCAGTCGTTCGGAGGCCGCCGGTTCAGAGATCGAACGGCTCACGGCCGCCAAGGCCGAGGCAGAGGAGCGCGCAGAGGCTGCCCGACGCCGGTTCGCAGCGCTGGAGACAAGGCTCTCGGGGCTGGGTGCCGGCGAATCGGGCCTCGACGACGCCTACGAGCATGCAGAGGCCGAGGTGGCCGCTGCCCAGGCCACCCTGGCAGACCTGCAGGCTGCCGAACGGGCCGCAGCAGCGGAACGCGGCGCCGCCGCAGCCCGCGCAGAGGCCCTCGCGCTCGGCCTGGAACGCCGCGACGGGTCGGCGGCACTGCTGGCCGCCGGCGACCGCCTCGACGGGCTCCTGGGGTCCGTCGCGGCGCTGATCAGCGTGCGTTCCGGCTCGGAGGTGGCCATCGCCGCAGCGCTCGGCGCCGCAGCCGACGCCGTCGCCGTGACCGGCCTTGATGCCGCCGTCAACGCCTTCGGCCACCTGAAGGCCGAGGACCTCGGCAGGGCCGGGCTTCTGCTGGGCGGCGTCGCCGGTCCGGACACCTCCGGCTGGCCACTGCTGCCCGCCGGTGCCACCTACGCCGGTGAGCTGGTGGAATGCGCGCCCAACCTGCGTCCGGCGATCGAACGGTTGCTGTTCAAGGTCGCCGTCGTCGAGGACCTGCCCCACGGGCGTGAGTTGGTCGCCAAGCTTCCCGACATCACAGCGGTCACGGCTGACGGGGACGTGTTGAGCGCCTGGTTCGCTGCCGGCGGTTCCTCGTCCAAGCCGTCCTTGCTGGAAGTGCAGGCAGCCCTCGATGAGGCCAACGCCCGGTTGGGTTCCGCACAGGCGGAGACCGAACGGCTGCGGTTCGCCCTCGCCGAGGCTGAGCAGGTGCTGGCCGCAACCCGGGAACGCTCGGACGCCGCGCTCGCCAGACTGCATGAGTCCGACGCCGCCCACGCCGCCCTGGCCGAGGAGGCCGGTGAGCTCAACCAGACCGTCCGTTCCGCGCAGGCAGAGGCCGGACGGCTCGCCACAGCTGCACAGACCGCCGCAGCGTCCCGCGACCAGGCACTCGCCAGCCTCGGCGAGCTGGAGGCACGCCTCGAGCTGGCCTCAGCCCAGACCGAGGTCAGCGAGGCCGACCCCACCGAGAGGGACCACTCCGGCGACCTAGCCCGGGCGGCCCGTTCGGCCGAGATGGACGCACGGCTGGCCCTGCGCACCGTCGAGGAACGCGCCCGTGCGCTCGCCGGACGGGCGGAGAGCCTCACCAGGGCGGCGGAGGCAGAGCGGGCAGCCCGTGCCAAGGCTGCGGCACGCCGCGAGCAGCTGCGCAGGGAGGCGGAGGTGGCCGCAGCCGTCCAGGTCGCCGCCGGCTGGCTGGCCGACCGCGTCGCAGCGTCCCGGGCACTTGCCGAGGAGGAACGCACCAAGGCGCAGCTGCTCCGCAACGAGGCCGAGGCAGAACTCACCGCCGTCCGCCAGCGGGGACGCGAGCTCGCGCGGGCCTTCGAAGGGCTCGTGGACACCGTCCACAAGGACGAGCTGGCCCGCGCCCAGCAGCAGATGAAGATCGACGCCCTCGCGGAGAAGGCGCTCACCGAACTCGGCCTCGACACCGATTCCCTCGCAGCCGAGTACGGCCCGCAGTGCCTGGTTCCGGTGTTGCTCACCCCCGACGGCCGTCCCGTGACAGACGACGACCCGACTCCCGACCCCGTGCCCTACGTGCGGGCAGAGCAGGAGAAACGGCTCCGGCAGGCCGAACGAGACCTGGCCGTCCTGGGCAAGGTGAACCCGCTTGCGCTGGAGGAGTTCGACGCGCTCAGCGAGCGGCACACCTTCCTCGCCGAGCAGCTGGCCGACCTGCGCAAGACCCGCGACGACCTTAAGGACATCATCGCCGACGTCGACACCCGGGTGCAGGAGGTCTTCGCTGCGGCCTACGCCGATGTCGAGAAGGCGTTCCAGGAGTCCTTCGCCCGGCTGTTCCCTGGCGGCGAGGGCCGCCTCGTGCTCACCGATCCGGGGGAGTGGCTCACTACCGGCGTCGAGGTGGAGGCACGCCCGGCCGGCAAGAAGGTCAAACGGCTATCGCTGCTGTCCGGTGGCGAGCGGTCACTGGTTGCCGTCGCCTTTCTTGTCGCACTGTTCAAGGCCCGTCCCAGCCCGTTCTACATCCTCGATGAGGTCGAGGCAGCGCTGGACGACACCAACCTGGGTCGGCTGCTGGAGATCTACGAAGAACTGCGCGCCAACAGCCAGCTGCTGGTGATCACCCACCAGAAGCGCACCATGGAGATCGCCGACGCCCTTTACGGCGTGACCATGCGCTCCGACGGTGTGTCCGCCGTGATCAGCCAGCGCCTGCGCGAGGCCTGAGGAGTCGACCGTCCATAGGCCTGTGGCTCGTACGGCATAATGGAGTGCGACCTTGGCGGAAGGCTTGAGCGGTGACGTACTGGATCATCACGATTGCGATCGTTGCGATTGCGCTCTGCGTGATCGCCATCGTCGCCGTCGGCATGAAGGGAAGCCTGTCAGACAAGGCTCCCGATTTTGCCAACATGATGGCCAACACCGCCCGCCACCTCAACGGTGACGCCGACCCGCCGCAGGGCCTGGTCGACTTCTTTGAGGAGATCCCGGACATCCGGCCGAAGTCCGCCGACTCGGCCGCGGACGCGCCCAAGCGCTGAGCCCGGCTCGCCCACCAGTACCGGCGTTGCCTAAAGTGACCGCGTGGACATCTTCTGGATCATCATGGCCGCTGTCGGGCTCGTACTGGTGGTGGCCGCCGTCACCATCGTCGTCGGACGCCGTCGCGCGCTGCCCCCGGCCCCGCCCGCAGCCGAATTGCTGGCCGAGCCGTCGACGGAGGTCAGCGAGCCGGTCGTGGAGTCGGTGCCCGAGGCGTCAGCTGAGCCGGCAGTCGTCCCGCTGGAGTCGCCGGAAGCGCCCGCCTCACGGCTGAGCCGCCTGCGCCGCCGCCTTTCTGCGAGCAACAACCCGTTCGCCCGTGGCCTGCTGGGCCTGCTGGCCGCCGACCGGCTGGACGCCGAAGCGTGGGAGGACCTGGAGGCGACCCTGATCACCTCCGACCTGGGCGTCGGGCCCACCGATGAGCTGATCACCGCGCTGCGTCGCGAGACAGCCATCGACGGCGTCGGCGACCCTGCCAAGGCCCGCGACGTGCTACGCAACGAACTGCTGAAACTGATCGGCACCGATTCCGACCGCTCGCTGCGGGTCACCGGCGCCGACGGGAAGCCTGGCGTCGTCCTCGTCGTCGGTGTGAACGGCACCGGCAAGACCACCACCATCGGCAAGCTGTCCCGGGTGCTCGTGGCCGACGGCCACACCGTGCTGTTGGCGGCAGCCGACACCTTCCGGGCCGCCGCGGCCGACCAGCTCCAGACCTGGGGTTCGCGCGTCGGCGTCCGCGTCATCCGCGGGCCCGAGGGTGGCGACCCGGCCTCTGTCGCCCACGACGCCGTCGCTGCCGGCATCGCGGAAGGCGTCGACGTCGTTGTTGTCGACACCGCCGGCCGGCTGCACACAAAGACCGGCCTGATGGACGAGCTGGGCAAGATCAAGCGGGTCATCGACCGTCTCGCCCCGGTCACGGAGGTGCTGCTGGTGATCGACGCGACCACCGGCCAGAACGGGCTGGCCCAGGCGCGGGTGTTCGCCGAGGTCGTCGACGTCACCGGCATCGTGTTGTCAAAGCTGGACGGCTCGGCCAAGGGCGGCATCGTCGTGCCCGTTCAGCGCGAACTCGGCGTCCCGGTGAAGCTGATCGGGCTCGGCGAGGGCGCGGACGACCTGGCACCCTTCGATGCGGAGGGCTTCGTCGACGCCCTCCTCGGCGAGTCCTGATGCGCATCCGTCCGGCCCATCCGGCCGACCTGCCGGCGCTGCTGGAGATCTACAACGACGCGGTCGTGCACACCACGGCCAGCTGGGACCTGCTGCCGTGGACGCCGGTCGAGCACGCCGAGTGGTACGCCACCAAGGCAGAGCACCGGCACCCGATCCTGGTCGCGGAGGCCGAAGGGGAGATCCTCGGCTACGCCGGTTACGGGCCGTTCCGGGCGAAGGCGGGCTACGCCGCCACGATGGAGCACAGCGTGTACGTGCGCCCGTCGAGCCAGGGCAAGGGAGTCGGGCGCAGCCTGCTGGTTGCGATCATCGAGGCTGCCCGGGCCAACGGGGTCCACGCCCTGATCGGTGGTCTCAGCGCAGACAACGACGTCTCGATGGCCCTGCACAGCTCCCTCGGCTTCGTCGAGGTCGGGCGGCTGCCGGAGGTCGGGCGGAAGTTCGACCGCTGGCTCGATCTCGTGCTGCTCCAACTCATCCTCTGACCTCGAACTGCGACAGGAGATCGAAGTGGCAACTGCGAACGTCATCGTCGACCGAAGCCAGGGCGTTGCGCCGGTGCAGCGCCGCGTGTTCGGCTCCTTCGTCGAGCACCTGGGACGCTGCGTGTACACCGGCATCTACGAGCCCGGCCACCCGACGGTGGACGAGCACGGGTTCCGTGGCGACGTCCTCGCCCTTGTCCGCGAGCTGGGCGTCAGCACGATCCGTTACCCGGGCGGGAACTTCGTCTCCGGTTACCGCTGGGAGGACGGCGTCGGCCCCTTGGCCCAGCGTCCGCGCCGGCTCGACCTGGCCTGGCACAGCCTCGAGACCAACGAGGTGGGGCTCGACGAGTTCGCCGGCTGGTGCAGGCTCGCCGGTTGCGAACCGATGCTGGCGGTCAACCTCGGCACCCGCGGCGTCCAGGAGGCCCTGGACGTGCTGGAGTACGCCAACCATCCCGGCGGGACGGCACTGTCCGACCAGCGGGTGGCGAACGGGTCGACCGAGCCGCACGACATCCGGATGTGGTGCCTCGGCAACGAGATGGACGGTCCGTGGCAGGTGGGGCACCTCTCGGCGGGGGAGTACGGCGCGCTGGCGGCCAAGACCGCGGCGGCCATGAAGATGGTCGACCCCACACTGGAGCTCGTGGCCTGCGGTTCATCCGGGTCGCAGATGCCGACCTTCGGCGAATGGGAACGGGTGGTGCTCGAGGCCGCCTACGACCACGTCGACTACATCTCCGCTCACGCCTACTACCAGGAACACGACGGCGACCTGGACAGCTTCCTGGCTTCCAGCCTCGACATGGAGTACTTCATCGAGACCGTCGTCGCCACTGCCGACCACGTGCGGTACAAGCTGCGCAAGGAGCGCGCCATCGCGATCTCCTTCGACGAGTGGAACGTCTGGTACCAGAGCAGGTTCGAGAAGTCCGGCACAATCGCCGAGGGCTGGCCGGTGGCCCCGCGACTGCTGGAAGACGTCTACTCCGTGGCCGACGCCGTTGTGGTCGGCAGCCTGCTCATCACGCTGCTGAAGCACAGCGACCGGGTGCGCAGCGCTTCCCTTGCCCAGCTGGTGAACGTGATCGGCCCGATCATGACCGAGCCCGGTGGGCCGGCGTGGCGCCAGACCACGTTCTTCCCCTTCGCCACGACTGCCCGTCTCGCCGTGGGTCAGGTGCTCAAGCCGCGCGTGGAGACCGGCACCTACGCCACCGCCCGTCACGGGGACGCGCCAATGGTGGACGCCGTCGCCACCCACGATGCCGCTACCGGATCTGCTGCGGTCTTCCTCGTCAACCGTTCGCGCGAGGCCGCAGGAGTCCGCATCGACGTCAGCGACCTCGGAGTCGGGGGAGTGAGCGAGGCCTTGACCCTTGCCGACGCCGATCCGTACGCCACCAACACCCGTGAGCAGCCCGACCGCGTCCAGTTGCGGGCCACGACAGCCGTCCTCACCGACGGCCTTGTGAGCGTCGAACTGCCGCCGGTCTCCTGGACGGCCCTCGCCCTCGCCCCTAGTGCCGAGTTGTCGCCAATCTCAGCCGCCCATAGCCGGGTGAGATTGGCGACAACTCGGTGGTGGGGCAGCCGTGGGTAGGATGGCGCGCGTTCCCGAGCGTGAGGTATCCCGTTGTTCGACACCCTGTCCGATCGCCTGTCCGGCGCATTCCGCACCCTGCGCGGCAAGACCCGGCTGACCGACGCCGACATCGACGCCACCGCGCGCGAGATCCGGCTGGCCCTGCTCGAGGCCGACGTCAACCTGGCCGTCGTCAAGGACTTCATCGCAGCGGTGAAGGAGCGCGCCCACGGCGCGGAACTCGCCGGCGCGCTCAATCCCGGCCAGCAGATCGTCAAGATCGTCAACGATGAACTGGTCACGATCCTCGGTGGGCAGGCGCGGCCGCTGCGCTTCGCCAAGCGCCCGCCGACCGTGATCATGCTGGCCGGCCTCCAGGGCTCAGGCAAGACGACGCTGGCCGGCAAGCTCGGCAAGTGGCTGAAGGACCAGGGCCACTCGCCGCTGCTGGTCGCCGCCGACCTGCAGCGCCCCAATGCCGTCACCCAGCTGCAGGTTGTGGGTGAGCGCGCCGGCGTCCACGTGTTCGCCCCTGAGCCGGGCAACGGCACCGGCGACCCGGTGCAGGTGGCCCGCCAGTCGATCCTGCACGCGATGAGCAAGCTCTATGACGTGGTGATCGTCGACACCGCCGGCCGCCTCGGCGTGGACGCAGAGCTCATGCAACAGGCCGCGGACATCCGCGACGCGGTGAAGCCAACGGAGATCCTGTTCGTCGTCGACGCGATGATCGGCCAGGACGCGGTCAATACGGCCCGAGCGTTCGCCGACGGCGTCGGTTTCGACGGCGTGGTGCTGTCCAAGCTGGACGGCGATGCCCGCGGCGGCGCTGCACTCTCCATCGCCCGGGTCACTGGCAAGCCGATCATGTTCGCCTCCAACGGCGAGGGCTTGGGCGACTTCGACGCGTTCTACCCCGACCGGATGGCCAGCCGCATCCTCGGCATGGGCGACATCCTCACCCTGATCGAGCAGGCGGAGAAGACCTTCGACGCCGAGGAGTCCGCGAAGGCCACCCAGAAGCTGCTGTCCGGCAAGGGTGGCGAGTTCGGCCTTGACGACTTCCTGCAGCAGATGCAGGCCGTGCGCCGCATGGGCCCGCTGTCGAAGATCCTGGGAATGATGCCCGGCATGGGCCAGATGAAGGACCAGATCGCCGGCATCGATGAGCGCGAGATCGACCGCATCGAGGCGATCATCTACTCGATGACCCCCGCCGAGCGCACCAACCCGAAGATGCTGGACGGCTCCCGCCGCGCCCGGATCGCGAAGGGTTCGGGAACGCAGGTTTCCGACGTGAACTCCCTGGTGAACCGCTTCTTCGAGGCCCGCAAGATGATGCAGAGCCTCGCCGGTGGCGGCATGCCGGGCATGCCGGGCGTGCGCCGTCCCGCTGTGAAGCAGGCGCCCAAGAAGAAGGGCAACAAGGTCTCGGGCAACCCGGCCAAGCGCACCGGCGCGCCGGCGGCAAAGGCTGTCGAGCCGGCCGCCCCCGCGTCCGCTTCCGGACGTCCGCAGCCGAGCGAGGCCGACCTGGCCAAGGCGGTCGGGGACTTCCAGCTGCCCGCGGAGTTGCAGCAGTTGTTCAACCCGAAGTCCAACGGTCCGCGCTGAGGCGCCGGTCTCGACAGGCTCGACCAACGATGACCGAACATGCGCCGCCCGGGCTGGGTGAGGCGTCCTTCTTCGCGCACGGCCATGGCACGACAGCGCCCGCCGGCGACCCCGAGCGCCAGCGGCTGCACCTGAACGGGGTGCTGCTGCCTGGGGGCGAGGTCACGGACCTGTGGGTGGTGGACGGAGTGGTGCGCACCGAACCGGTCGCCGAAGCTGTGACGGTCTGCACGGGTGCCTGGATCATGCCGGGCCTCGTCGACGCCCACTGCCACGTCGGACTCGGGCTGCACGGCGCTGTGCCAACGGACGTGGCCGAGTCGCAGGCGCTGGCCGACCGGGGCGCCGGCACCCTGCTGATCCGGGACGCCGGCTCGCCGGTCGACACGCACTGGATCGACGAGCGGGCCGACCTGCCACGCATCATCCGGGCCGGACGCCACGTCGCCCGGCCGTTCCGCTACATCCGCAACTACGCAGAAGAGGTCGAGCCCGAGGCCCTTGTGGACGAGGTCGCCCGCCAGGCCGTGCGTGGTGACGGTTGGGTGAAGCTGGTCGGCGACTGGATCGACAGGGACGCCGGCGACCTCGCCCCGCTATGGCCGGCAGACGTGGCTGCAGCAGCCATCGCACGTGCCCACGAGCTCGGGGCCCGGGTCACCGCGCACTGCTTCGGCGAGGAGTCGGTGCACGAACTCGTGCGGGCCGGCATCGACGGCATCGAGCACGGCACCGGCCTGGACGCCGCGACGATCGCACTGATGGCAGAGCGCGGCGTCGCCCTCGTCCCGACCCTGATCAACCTTGAGAACTTCCCCGGCTTCGCCGACGCAGGGGAGGCCAGGTTCCCCGCCTACGCCCGGCACATGCGCGGCCTGCACGCCCGGCGCTTCACCACCATCACCGCAGCCATCGAGGCCGGGGTGCCGGTGTACGCGGGCACTGACGCCGGCGGCACCATCAGCCACGGTCTGGTCGGCATAGAGATCGGGCTGCTGGCGAGGCTCGGTGGTGCGGACTTCGCGCTCGGTGCTGCGTCCTGGCGTGCCCGCGAATGGCTGGGCACGCCGCCCGTCGCGGACGGCGCATGGGCCGACCTGGTCGTCTACGACGGCGACCCGCGACTCGACCCGGGCGTCACCCGCACCCCGCGCCTGGTGATCCTGCGCGGCCGCGTCGTCACCTCCCACCCCTGACTTGTCAGAACCTCACGCCGCCATAGCGACGTGAGGTTCTGACAAGTCAGGGGTGGGGTGGGGTCAGCCGCTCAGCTCGCGCGGGACGGCGATCACATCGACGAGTGCTCCGTTGCGCCACACGGTGATCTCCACCGGACGTCCGATCGCCTCCTCGACCATCCAGCGCTGCAGGCTGGTTGCCGATCCCATCGGTTCCCCGGCGACGGCAACCACGATGTCCCCTGGACGGGGGCAGCCACCGCAGCCGGACTTCCGGGCACCACCTGAGCGACCCGAAGGCCGCTGCGCCGGCTCAGCTTGGCGGCCAGTTGCGGCGGCAGGGGCGACTGCCGGGCCGCGATTCCCAGCCAGGCCCGTCGCACCTTCCCGGTGGTCATCAGGGCGCCGATGATCCGCTGGGTGCTGGCGTTGATCGGCACTGCCAGGCCGACGCCGACTCCCGCGACGGCGGTGTTCACCCCGACCATGCGTCCGCGGCTGTCGGCGAGCACCCCGCCGCTGTTCCCCGGGTTGAGCGCAGCGTCGGTCTGGATCACCTCGTCGACAACCCGGCCGCCGCTGGTGGGTAGCGAGCGACCCAGCCCCGAGACGATGCCGGCGGTCACCGTCCCTGCGAGGCCCAGGGGGTTGCCGAGCGCCACGACCAGTTGGCCGACCTGCAGCATCGCCGCGTCCCCGAGGGTGACCGGTGGTGGCAGATCGCCGCGGGCGCGCAGCACGGCAAGGTCCGACAGCGGGTCCCTGCCCGTGACGTCTGCGACGGTCTCCGTGCCGTCGGTGAAGGCAGCCGTCGCCTCCCTCGCTCCCGCAACGACATGTGCGCTGGTGAGCAGGTAGCCGTCGGCGGTGAGCACGCTGGCACTACCCGCACCCTCGCCACGTTCACCGCGGACGTGGAGGCTGGCAACGCTTGGCAGCACCTGCTGGGCGACCCGCACCACCGCCTCCGAGTAGGCGTCCAGGGCTTCTTCGTCCTCCATACCCGACAAACGCCGGCGACGGTCGCTGCTGTTCCGCTGTTCGCCCAAGGCTCAGCAACACAGGGCTCAGCTACCCGGTGAAGCCCACCCAGAGCACGATGACGTTCAGGCACACGATGAGGGCAACCACCACCCAGTTCAGGACCTGCTGCCCGCGCTTGTCCGCGTGCTCGCCCATCAGTCTCGGGTCGGCCGTGACGACGGCCAGCGGTGCCGCGGCGAGGGCAACGCCGAAGCTCAGCACCACCTGGCTCCAGATCAGGACCTCTGTGGCGGAGACACCGGTGAGCACGAGCAGGACGGCGGGGCCGATCGTGATCAGGCGGCGCAGCGTGGGGGAGACCTGCCAGACGTGCAGGTCCTTGAGGATGCGGGAACCGGCGTGGGTGCCGACGACGGCCGACCCGATGCCGGAGGCCAGCAGGCCGATCGCGAAGATCACGGCGGCGAGCGGGCCGAGTTCGACACCGAAGGTGGCATGGGCCGTCTGGATGGTGTCCCCGCCGCGTCCCTGCAGGGCAACGGCGCCCAGCAGCAGCATGCCGATGTTCACCGATCCCGACAGCAACAGGGCCAAGGCGACGTCGAGCCGCTGGACCTTCAGCAGGCTGCTGATCGGGCCGGTCAGTTCGCCGTCGGGACGGTGCCGGTCGATCGCCAGCGCCGAGTGCAGATAGATGGCGTGCGGCATCACCGTCGCGCCGAGCATCGCCGCGATCAGCATCCAGGCCCCAGTCGGCGGGATCGACGGCACCAGTCCCGCTGCGGTCGCCGCCCAGTCGGGCGGACGGAAGAGCAGCGCCCCGATGAAGCCGAGGGCCACCACGAGGAGCAGCGCACCGATGCCGGCCTCGAAGACCCGCTCGCCGCGGGCCCGCAGCACCCACAGCAGCACGATGGCGACGACGCCGACGACGACGCTGCCCGCCCACAGGGGCAGGCCGAACAACAGGGAGAGCCCCAGCGCGCCGCCGACGACCTCTGCGAGGTCGGTGGCGATGGCGATCACGAAGGCCTGCAGGCCGTAGGCGACGGTGAGCGCCTGCCGGTTGCCGCGGCGGGCGAACCGGACGGCCATCGCCTGCGGCAGGGTCTGCCCGGTGACCAGGCCGAGCTTCGCCGACTGGTACTGGATCACCATCGCCATCAGCGATGCCGTGGCCAGCACCCACACCAGCGTGTAGCCGTAAGTGGCGCCCGCGCTGAGGTTCGCAGCGACGTTCCCCGGGTCGACGTAGGCGACGCTGGCGACGAAGGCGGGTCCGAGCATGGCCATCGTGCCGGCGGTCACCGCTTTGGTGCGGCCGGTCCTGCTGCCCGCTGCGTCCACGATGGCAGGCAGGCTACACGGCCCGGTTCGCCGTCCGGGGTGCTGGTCTGGCAGAATGTGTCCCGCATCTGTGCCCGCCGGCGCCCTCTGAACCCGGTTGACGCGGATCCACCCGAACCAGGCGGGCGTTGCCCCACATCGATCGCCTCGGCTCACCCATCCGGTCCGGTGGCGTCACCGGTCCAAGTTCCAACAGGAGAACCACACACGTGGCTGTCAAGATTCGACTCAAGCGGCTCGGCAAGATCCGCTCACCGCACTACCGCATCGTCGTCATGGACGCCCGCACCAAGCGGGACGGCCGGGCCATCGAGGAAATCGGCCTCTACCACCCGAAGAACGATCCTTCGGTGATCCGGGTCAACTCTGAGCGCGCGCAGTACTGGCTCTCCGTGGGTGCACAGCCCACCGAGGCCGTCGTTGCGATCTTCAAGCGCACCGGTGACTGGCAGGCCTTCAGCGGCGACACCAGCCCGTCTGGTGTCGACCCGCAGCCGGCCCCCCGCGACAAGGTGGCGCTGTTCAACGCCGCCCTCGCCGAGGCCGACAGCGAGCCCGCCACCTCCGCGATCTCCAAGCCGAAGAAGAAGGCTGCCGAGGTCGAGGTGGACGCCGAGTCCGCGCCGGCCGAGGTCGAAGAGGCCTGAGCATGCTCGCCGACGCGTTGGAACACCTGGTCCGTGGCCTGGTTCCGAACCCGGACGACGTCCGGGTGCGCGAGGCCGACCGTGGCCGCACACGCACCCTTGAGGTTCGGGTTCACCCGGAGGACATCGGCAAGGTCATCGGACGCCAGGGACGCACCGCTGGTGCCCTGCGCACGGTGATCGCAGCACTGGCCGGCCGGGAGCAGGTGCGCGTCGACTTCGTCGACGTGGACCGCCGGCCGCGCCGCCGTAACTGAACGCAACTCACATCCGTCCGCCCCGTCGCAGCAGCGGCGGGGCGGATGGCGTTCTGGAGACAAGTGTCTGAACAATTGATCGTCGGCACCATCGGCCGCGCCCACGGGCTCCGCGGCCAGGTGACCGTCCGTCCGCGCACCGACAGCATCGAGGAGCGCTTCGCTCCCGGAGCTGTCCTCCAGGCGGCCGGCCGGCCGCTCACAGTCGCAAGCTTCAACCTGCAGCAGGGCCGGCTGGTGGTCGCCTTTGCCGAGGTCACCGGCCGATCGGCGGCCGAGGAATTGCGCGGCGTCGACCTGTGGGCAGAGGGGGTGCCCGATGCCATCGGCGAGGACGAGTACCACGACACCGAACTGATCGGCCTTGTTGCCGTCGACCCCGAGGGTGCCCGTCTTGGCGAGGTCACCGCCGTGCACCACCACCCGTCCCAGGACCTGCTGGTGCTGCGCACGGACGCGGGGGAGCGCATGGTGCCCTTCGTCATGGAGCTGGTGCCAGAGGTCGACGTGCCGGGCGGCCGCCTCGTGGTCAACCCGATCCCCGGCCTGCTGACGGAGGTGCCCGATGAGGATTGACCTGGTCAGCATCTTCCCCGACTACTTCGCCCCGCTGAGCCTCTCGCTGGTGGGGAAGGCCATCGACACCGGCATCCTCGCCCTCGGCGTCCACGACCTGCGGGACTGGACGCACGACCGGCATCGCACTGTCGACGACACCCCCTACGGCGGTGGCGCAGGCATGGTGATGAAGCCCGAACCGTGGGGTGAGGCGCTGGACGCCCTCGTGCCCGACGACGGGCCGCCGCCGCTGCTGGTGGTGCCGACCCCTGCCGGGGTGCCGTTCACCCAGGCGCTGGCCCAGGAGCTGGCCGCCCGTAGCTGGTTGCTCTTCGCCTGCGGACGCTACGAGGGCATCGACGCCAGGGTGGTCGAGCACGCCGCGTCCCGCATGGACGTCCTCGAGGTGAGCCTCGGCGACTACGTCCTCAACGGGGGCGAAGTTGCCGCCCTCGCGATCACCGAGGCTGTGGTGCGACTGCTGCCCGGTGTGCTGGGCAACCCGGAGTCGCTGGTCGAGGAATCCCACGGCGCTGAACTCGACGGCCTGCTGGAGTACCCGGTGTACACCAAGCCGGCGACCTGGCGGGGTCTTGAGGTGCCCCCCGTACTGCTGTCGGGGCACCATGGACAGGTGGCGGCCTGGCGGCTGGCGCAAGCCCGCGAGCGCACAGTGGAGCGCCGTCCGGATCTCCTCGAAGGGTTGAATTAGGCAACGCCGATATTGCCGAAAGGACCGTTTGAGGCGGTTCGTCCAGCCCTTGTCCGCACTCTGAGATACGCCCCGCCCGGAAACCCCCTGACTGCGCGAAACAGTCGGCATTTCTCGTTAGTGTGGCCCCGTGGCGACAACGACTCTTACACCTCATCAGAGAGCTGTCCGATCAACCGTTGCGATGAAGGTCTTGATGGCCATCACCGGGTTGATCCTGATCGGCTTCCTCCTGATGCACATGTACGGCAACCTCAAGATGTTCCTCGGTGCCGAATCCTTCGATCACTACGCAGAGTGGCTGAAGGGGGACATCCTCTACCCGCTGATCCCCAAGGGCTGGTTCATCTGGCTCTTCCGGGCGTTCATGGTCGCGGCCATCGTGCTGCACATCTACTCGGCCGTGACGCTGTGGAGCCGCGCGGTCGCTGCCAACCCGACCGCGTATGCGGCCAAGAAGAAGCTGGCCCAGACCTACTCGGCGCGCACCATGCGCTGGGGTGGCGTCATCCTTGCCGGCCTGCTGATTTTCCATCTCGCGCAGTTCACCGTGAAGGCAGCCCTCGTCAACGGGCCGGCCTCGGCATCGTCCTATGACATGGTGATCGGCGAGTTCAGCGTGTGGTGGATGGTCCTGGTCTACGCCCTGTGGATCGTGACGGTGTGCATGCACGTGCGACACGGCCTGTGGAGCGCCTTCGCGACCCTGGGCGCCAACACCAGCGCCAAGGCCCGCGCCGTGCTCAACGGCTGCGCCTGGGCGATCGCCCTCCTGCTCTACATCGGCTTCATGATCATGCCGGTGGCTGTTCTCTTCGGATGGATTCGCTCATGACCACGACGACGCCCGCCGCCCCCAAGACGGCGAAGACCCAGAGCACCGAGTACTTCGAGGTCGGCGCCGAGATCAAGGACGCCAAGGCGCCGGGCGGTGCGATCGAGCAGAAATGGTCGAAGCGCAAGTTCGAGGCCAAGCTCGTCAACCCGTCCAACCGGCGCAAGATGACCGTGATCATCGTCGGCACCGGCCTCGCCGGTGGCGCAGCGGCGGCTTCGTTGGGTGAAGCTGGCTACAACGTCCAGAACTTCTGTTACCAGGACAGCCCGCGGCGCGCTCACTCGATCGCAGCCCAGGGCGGCATCAACGCAGCCAAGAACTACCGCAACGACAACGACTCGACGTTCCGGCTGTTCTACGACACGGTCAAGGGTGGCGACTACCGCTCTCGCGAGACCAACGTCTACCGCCTGGCGGAGGTCAGCTCGAACATCATCGACCAGTGCGTCGCCCAGGGCGTCCCGTTCGCCCGCGAGTACGGCGGCCTCCTGGACAACCGTTCGTTCGGCGGCGTCCAGGTACAGCGCACCTTCTACGCCCGCGGCCAGACCGGCCAGCAGCTGCTGATCGGTGCCTACCAGGCGCTGGAACGCCAGGTGGCTGCAGGCACTGTGACGATGCACACCCGGCACGAGATGCTCGAAATCATCATCGTGGGGGGCCGCGCCCGCGGCATCATCACCCGCGACATGGTGACCGGCGAAGTCGAAAGCCACTTCGCCGACGTGGTCGTGCTGGCAACCGGTGGGTACGGGAACGTGTTCTTCCTTTCCACGAACGCAATGGGCTGCAACGTGACCGCCAACTGGCGGGCACACCGCAAGGGCGCCTACTTCGGCAACCCCTGCTACACGCAGATCCACCCCACCTGCATCCCGGTGCATGGCGAGACCCAGTCCAAGCTCACCCTGATGAGTGAGTCGCTGCGTAACGACGGCCGGATCTGGGTGCCCAAGCGGGCCGAGGATTGCGAGAAGGACCCACGCCAGATCGCAGAGGGGGACCGCGACTACTACCTGGAGCGGATCTACCCGGCGTTCGGCAACCTTGTGCCGCGTGACATCGCGTCCCGGCAGGCCAAGAACATGTGCGACGAGGGTCGCGGCGTCGGCCCGGCCGTCAAGGAGTTCGACGCGGAAGGCAACGAGAGGTTCGTCCGTCGCGGCGTCTACCTCGACTTCGCAGAGGCGATCGGCCGGATCGGCAAGGACGGAGTGGCTGCCCGCTACGGCAACCTCTTCGACATGTACGCCCAGATCACCGGCGAGGACCCGTACGAGACTGGGATGCGGATCTATCCCGCGGTGCACTACACCATGGGTGGCCTGTGGGTGGATTACGACCTGTCCTCCAACGTGCCCGGCCTCTACGTGACCGGCGAGGCGAACTTCTCCGATCACGGCGCAAACCGGCTCGGTGCGTCGGCCCTGATGCAGGGCCTGGCCGACGGCTACTTCGTGCTCCCGAACACCATCAACGACTACCTGGCTGGTTCCTCGAAGTTCGAGAAGGTGGACGAGACGCACCCGGCAGCGGTCGAGGCGTTGGAGTCGGTCACGGATCGGATCGCCAAACTGCTGGCCGTCAACGGCACCCGCACGGTCGACTCCTTCCACAAGGAGCTCGGCAACATCATGTGGGAATACTGCGGCATGTACCGCACCGAGGCCGGCCTGATCAAGGCCATCGGCCTCATCCGGAAGCTCCGCGAGAGCTTCTGGAAGGACGTGAAGGTCTCCGGCGTGAACGAGGACTTCAACCAGACCCTGGAGCGGGCCGGACGCGTGGTGGACTTCATGGAACTCGGCGAACTGATGTGCGTCGACGCCCTGCACCGCCGCGAATCCTGCGGTGGACACTTCCGGGCAGAAAGCCAGACAGAGGACGGCGAGGCGCTGCGTCACGACGACGAGTACGCCTACGTCGCCGCCTGGGAGTACACCGGCACCGCGCAGACCCCGATCCTGCACAAGGAGCCGCTGGAGTATGAGTTCATCGAGCTGAAGCAACGGAGTTACAAGTGAACATCACGCTGCGCATATGGCGCCAAGCAAACGCCTCTGCCGAGGGCCGCATGGTCACCTACCAGGTGCAGGACGTCTCCGCGGACATGTCGTTCCTGGAGATGCTCGACCTGCTCAACGAGGACCTCACGCTCAAGGGCGAGGAGCCGGTGGCCTTCGACCACGACTGTCGTGAAGGCATCTGTGGCATGTGTGGTGTCGTCATCAACGGCACCGCCCATGGCCGGGGCGAGTCCCCGGTTCCGACCACCACGTGCCAGTTGCACATGCGGTCCTTCGAAGATGGCGCGACCATCGACGTCGAGCCGTGGCGGGCGGGCCCGTTCCCTGTGATCAAGGACCTGGCCGTCGACCGGTCGGCGTTCGACCGGATCATCCAGGCTGGTGGCTTCATCTCCGCCAACACGGGTGCAGCACCGGAGGCCCACGCCGCGCCGGTGGGCAAGTTGCAGGCCGACCGTGCCTTCGACGCCGCCACCTGCATCGGTTGTGGCGCGTGTGTCGCGGCATGCCCGAACTCCTCGGCGATGCTGTTCACCGCTGCGAAGATCACCCACCTGGCCATGCTCCCGCAGGGCCAGCCGGAGCGGTACAGCCGGATCAAGACGATGATCGCTGTGCACGACGAAGAGGGCTTCGGCGGCTGCACGAACATCGGCGAGTGCGCGGAGGTCTGCCCCAAGCAGATCCCGTTCGACACGATCAGCCAGCTCAACCGCGACCTGATCGCCTCGCTGTTCAAGAAGGACGGCAAGTAAGAAGCAACCCGACGGCGGCCCCCGGAGAACGCTCCGGGGGCCGTCGCGCGTCCCGATCCCGTCCGGTTTGCTCCCGAATCACGCCCCCGCTCCCGGAATTTCGGGAGGAAGGGCGCGTTTCGGTGGCGGAAGTGCCGCGATCTGGCAAAGGATCCGGGGCGGCGGGGTCGTCCTGAGATCACCGACCCGTTGGGGGACCGCCGATGGTCGCCAGTAGCCGAGCCTCAGCTGCTGCGTCCATCCCGACCGCAGCCCGTTCCGGATGAGCCGGCGCGGGGAGACCCTCGGCCTGCAACCATGCCCAGGTGTCGGCCACGGTCTCAGCCACCGGTCGACAGGTGAGGCCGGCGGCACATGCAGCGGAGACGTCCCCGTCATGCAGGCCGGCGAATTCCCCCGCCGGAGGGAGCCAGATGGGCAGCTCCGTCCACGGGGCAACCCCGGCGGCGGCGACGGCTTCCGGGCTCACCCAGGCAAGCTCCGCGTCGGAGCTGGTCGCCGTTCGGCACCGCTCCAACAACTCCCCCATCGTGGTGTGCCCAGGACGGCTCACCGAGTTGAACGCCCCCGAAACGACGCGCGCCCCGGCGTCCAGCACCCAGCCGGCGAGGTCGCGCCCGTCGACGTACTGCAACGGCCGGTCCGGCGGCCCCGGACAGGGCACCCGCCCGCCCTTGTCAATCCGACGAAGCCAGAAGGGCAGCCGTCCAACCCTTTCGTAGGGCCCCAGGACAAGGCCGGCACGCGCCAGGAGTACCGGACCGTCGAACCCCTCCAGGGCGGCCAACTCCCCACCCCGTTTGGCGGCGGCATAGTCGGAGGCATCCTCGCTTGCCGGGTCTCCGGCCACCACTGGCGCTGATTCGTCGGCGGCGACCGGGATCGGCCACACGTAGACGGAACGGGAAGAGATATCGGTGTAGTGACGGGCCCGACCTGCAAGCAGCCGGGCGCAGTCCAGCACAGCGCGGGGGGCCAGTGACCAGGTGTCGACGACCGCATCCCACTCGTCGTCGCCCAAGGCGGCGGCCACCGCAGCTGGGTCCATGCGATCGGCGTAGCGTGCGGACGCCCCGTGCGCGGGTGGCCCGCTCACGCCGCGGGTGAAGGTGGTGACCTCGTCGCCGCGAGCCAGCGCGCTCTCGACGACGGCGCGGCCGACATGGTGCGTTCCGCCTAGCACCAGGATTCGCATCCGCCGACTCTGCCCCTCGACACCCGGCCCGGCAAGCTCGACGCGATGCTGACGCTGCGGGCCTCCAGACGTGTGGGGACGAATCTGCAGCCAGATGGCGCTGAGTTCGCCAAGGATGAGCCGGGAGCCGGACCAGCTGCAGATTCTTCTCAGGGGAGGGGATCCTGCCTTTCGGGGGGCGGTTTGTGAGAATGTTCCCGATGGAGGTGGTGGGATGGCCTACGAGAAGCTCGAGGCGGACGCCGTACTGGCGACCGCGCAACGCCTGCGGGCGCGGATCGAGGCCAGGTTCCCCGAACGCAACCTGGGCCGGGTCGCTGAAAGGCTGATCGCGGTCGCCTCGGACGTGGAGCGCGCTGCTGCCCGATCGTTGCCGATCCGGGTCCTTCGCGTGGCCGGCCTTGTCGTGATCGGCCTTCTGGTGGCGGTGTCGGCGATTTCGCTGGTGGCGGTCGTCATCGAGCTCGTCAGGACCAGCGGGTCGGCGCTGGCTTGGCTCTCGGCCATGGAGACGATCATCAACGATGTGGTGTACGTCGGGATCGCCGTGATCTTCCTCTGGTTGTTGCCCGGCCACCTCGAGCGGCGCCGGATCCTCGGCGAGCTGCACCGGCTGCGCTCGCTGGCCCACGTGATCGACATGCACCAGCTCACCAAGGACCCCGAAAGGTTCGCCGCAGCGTTCCGCCCGACCGCGGAGACCGTCGAGGTGGGTTTGAGCCCGATCGAGATGGCCAACTACCTCGACTACTGTTCGGAGTTGCTCTCCCTTGTGGCCAAGACCGCTGCCGTGTACGCAGAACGCAGTACCGATCCTGCGGTACTTGCCACCATCTCCGACGTCGAGAACCTCACCACCGGCATGGGGCGCAAGATCTGGCAGAAGCTGGGTCTCGTGCCCGGTGTCGGCAGCCGCCCGGCCAACCCGGCCGATTGATCCCGGGTCGCCCGATTCGCTGCTCCGCTGCCGTTATGGCAAACTTGGGGATCGTTGTGCCGAGGGCGCTCCTGCCACAGGGGGAAGGCGCCGTCGGACCACCTGAAACGACTATACGAAGTGTCCTGTGGCACTGGCGAGGAACCCATGAATCAGCTGGTAGAGCAGATCGGCAACGCAGCATTGCGCTCCGACCTTCCCGACTTCCGCCCCGGCGACCAGGTCAAGGTGCATGTTCGGGTCATCGAAGGTAACCGCTCCCGTATTCAGGTCTTCGCCGGCGCCGTGATCTCCCGCGCAGGTTCGGGGATCGGTGCGGCATTCACTGTCCGCAAGGTCAGCTTCGGCACCGGTGTCGAGCGCACCTTCCCGCTGCACAGCCCGATCATCGAGAAGATCGAGATCGAGCGCTTCGGCGACGTGCGACGCGCCAAGCTGTACTACCTTCGCGGTCTGCGCGGCAAGGCTGCCAAGATCAAGGAGAAGCGCGACCGCTGAGCACCGGAAGCAATGCCGGACTGCAGGTGAGCGACGGAGGAGGGGAAGCTGTGAGCGATCCCACCGCTGGCAGCGGAGGTCAGGAGGACTCCGGTCTTCGGATGGCGGGTGGCTGGCTGCGCGAGATCGCGATCGTCGTGATTGGTGCGTTGATCGCGTCCACCTTGCTTCGCCTGTTCGTCGTGCAGATGTTCGTGATCCCCTCGGGGTCGATGGAGAACACCCTGCAGGTGCGCGACCGGGTTGCGGTGCAGAAGCTCGTCCCGTTCCAGCGCGGCGACATCGTCGTCTTCCGGGACTCGCAGGGCTGGCTCGCTCCCGCCAAGGTTGAGGACGACCCGGTCAAGAAGGCCCTCATCTTCGTCGGCCTTGCCCCGGACGAGAGCTCCAACCACCTGATCAAGCGCGTCATCGGCCTCGCGGGCGATCACCTCACCTGCTGTGACGCCAGGGGCCGGATCGCGGTCAACGGGACGGCGCTCAATGAGGCCGCCTACCTGTACATCGATGGGTCCACCGGCAAGCAGGTGGACCCATCGGCTGCCGCCTTTGATCTGGTGGTTCCCGCGGGTACCGTCTTCGTGATGGGCGACCACCGCAACGACTCCCAGGATTCCCGCTGCCACCTCGCCGACGACACCGACGGCGGGCCGGCCGGCAGCAAGGCATTCATCCCCACCGGCAATATCGTCGGCACGGCCGTGGCCGTCGTCTATCCGTTCAACCGGTTCCGGGGCCTCAGCCGTCCCCTGACGTTCGAGAACCTCCCCGCCGGCCAGACCCCGCCCGCCGTCCCTGTGCTGAACGGCCCAGAAGTCGTCTGTTAGGCGTGGGAGTGGCGATCGTCGTCCGCCGGGAAGCCGGCATCTACGCCTACGAGGCCTCGCTGCGCCGTGGGGGCTTCGACCTGATCGGCGGCGCCGACGAGGCCGGACGCGGAGCCTGCGCGGGTCCGCTTGTTGCCGGGGCGGTGATCCTGCGCCCGGGCAAGTCGGGCGAGATCCCTGGCCTCGCCGACTCCAAGCTGCTCACCCCACTGGCTCGCGACAGGGTGTACGACCAGATCCTGAAGCGGGCCGTTGCGTGGTCGGTGGTCAGCGTCGACCCGGGCGAGTGCGACACCCTCGGCATGCATCAGGCCAATCTCGCCGCGCTGCGCCGGGCACTGCTGCGGCTGCAGCCCACTCCCGCGTTCGCCCTCACCGACGGCTTCGGCGTGGACGGGCTGGGCATGCCGAACCTGGCCATCTGGAAGGGCGATCGGGTGGCCGCCTGCGTTGCTGCGGCGTCCGTTATTGCGAAGGTGACCCGCGACCGCCTGATGGGCGGTTGGCACGAGGCGTTGCCCGACTACGCGTTCGACATCCACAAGGGCTACTGCACGCCGCTGCACCAGGAGCGCCTCGAGGTGCACGGCCCAAGCCACATCCACCGCTGGTGCTTCGAGAACGTCCGCCGCACGGCACGTCCACAAGGTTGGGCCGGTGTTCGGTGGGTCGGCGGCACGCCCAACCCTGAGTCGTCGGCTAGGCTGCTTCCGTCATGAGCGCCGAAGACCTTGAACAGTACGAGTCCGAACTCGAACTGCAGTTGTACAAGGAGTACAAGGACGTCGTCGGCATCTTCACGTACGCGGTGGAGACCGAGCGGCGCTTCTACCTGTGC
>JADGPA010000107.1 GCA_017882685.1 Propionibacteriaceae bacterium
GCGTAGGCACTGAGTCGCCGGATCGTCTCGTCGATGTCGGGACGGTCCCACACGAAGCCCTCGGAGCGGGCCGTCAGGACGATCCCGGTGCCGCTGTCGTCGATCGCGGCTCTCGCCGCCCGGATTCGTTCAACGGCGATCCCGAGCTCGAACAACGGCGCGGCCGGGTCGCCGGAGAAGTCCTCGATCGAAAGCCCGGCCACGCCGGTCTGCAGTGCCAGGCCCACGTTCGTCGCCACCTCCGCGGGTTGTGCAGCATAACCGTTCTGGAAGTCCGCGTTCACCGGAAGGTCCGCCACGGCGGCGACCAAGCGGAGGTGCTCGAGCGTCTGGTCGAGGCCAATACTGTTGTCCGGCCGACCCACCGACCAGGCGAAACCCGCACTCGTCGTCGCCAGAGCCCTGAACCCCATTCGGGCAAGCGCTCGCGCGCTCCCCGCGTCCCAGGGGTTCGGCATCACGAAGCATCCCGATGTGTGCAACTGCCGGAACTCGGCAATCCTGTCCGCACTGGTGTTCATGGCTCCTCTTTCACTGGCGTGGCGGATTGGTCGCGTCGTATCGACGTCAACGACTCTAGCTGGGCACCCACTCCCACCCGTCACCAGAGGAACGGGACGAATCGCCGTGCCACGCGCTCCCCGTAGGCCGGATAGTCGGGGTACTTGCCCTGCAGCCACGCCTCTTCACGGCGACGTTTGGCATCGAAGAACCCGGCGGCCAGTGCGAAGGGGACGAGAGTCAGCGGCGATGAGGTCAACGCCCACCCGAGGATGACAAGGAGGACGCCGCCGTAGATCGGGTGACGAACGTAGCCGTAGATGCCGTCCTGGCGGAGCGCTCCGGTGTCGACCGGTCGAGGGAAGGGCGTGAGCTGCTTGCCGAGCCCGGCGCCGCCCGCCAGCATCAGTCCGACGCCGGCGACGAGAACCACACCCCCGGCCACCCCCAACCACGGCCTTGCCGGCAATGGCCACCGCATCCCGAGCCATCCCACCACACCTGCGACGGCGAAGATCACGATCTGCAGGGCCACCCAGCCGCCGCCCCTCCGGCCCAGCGAGGGCAACCGGCTGCCCGGTTGCGGAGCTTCGGTGGACGAGGGTCCGGTGCGCTCGGATTCCGGTGGGTTCGTCATCAGGTCAGCCAGGCGGACTAGACGAAGATGGTCCGGTAGTCGCCGATCAGGGCCAGGTGGTCGGCGGCCTCGGCCACGTCCATGCGGTTCGCTTCGGCGGCGATGGCCGCCTCCAGCAGGGTTGTCTCCCCGGCAGTAGCCAGTCCGGCGATATAGCCGAAGCTGCCGAGCACCCACGACATGGCCGCACGGATGTCCTCGGCGTCGGTGAAGGGTTCGTACCAGGTGGCCAGTGTGTGGTCGCCGACCCACGGCTTCCGCGCGATCGCCTTGATCGTGCGCAGGGCGACGTCGCGCTCCTGGAGCAGCTCGTACAGGATGTCGAAGTTGGCCCGGAACTCGTCGTCGGCCGTGTACAGCTGGTAGTTCACCGGCGTGAGCACCGAGTCGAAGTCGTGCCGACGCACCGCTTCGGCGTGCACGACCGGGGCCTGCTCCGTGTGGCCCGTGATACCGATCCAGCTCACGATGCCCTCGTCCTTCGCGCGCACGAACGCCTCGATCGCGCCCCCGGGTGCGAACACCTTGTCCAGCTCCGGAAGGTCGCACACAGCATGCACCTGCCAAAGGTCGATGTGGTCGGTGTGCAGAAGCTCGAGGGAGCGGTTCAGCTCGCGCCAGGCGTCCTCAGCGCGACGCTGCGTCGACTTGGTGGCCAGGAACACATGGTCGCGGACCTGCTCGACCGTCGGTCCCATCCGTTCCTCGGCGTCCCCGTAGGACGCCGCCGTGTCGAGGTGGTTGATCCCTGCGGCCAGTGCGTGCTCCAGCGACGCGTCCGCGACCTCCTGCGTGACGTCGCCCAGCGCCGCAGCCCCGTACACCAGCACGCTCGTTTCGTGTCCGATGCGGCCAAGCCTTCGCTTTTCCATCTCATCCTCCCCGTCAGCCCGATTGTCGACCCACGTCGAACGATACGACGGCCAGGAGCGCATGCACCCCGGCAAGGTGCGGCAACTCGTTGCCGTCGTTCGACCAGTCCGGGTCCACTCAGGCATCTGATCAATCATCGGGAGACCGAAATGAGCATTTCAGCCACATGGGCGTCCCGCGACGAGGCGGATGCTGGCCTTATCCTTGCCGAGGTGGTCGGCACGCCTACCCCCCGACGCCGCGGCCACGCTGGACAAGCTGGAAGGCAAGAGCGCGTTCAAGGGCACGCCCAACGACCTGGTCTGGAACCGAACATGGCAGGCAAGACTCTGATCCGTCGGGCCGTCGCTCCTGGCGAGTGGCGGCCCCTCATCGGAATGGCAGGCTTCGTCCTGCTGCTGCATGTCGCCGGCTGGGGGGTCCTGGCCGGCGTTGTGGTCGGGCTGGGCGTCACCGCGTACACCCTGGGCATGCGGCACGCCTTCGACGCTGACCACATCGCCGCCATTGACAACACCACGCGACGCCAGCTGGCCCAGGGCGGACGTCCCGTGTCGGTCGGGTTCTGGTTCTCCCTCGGCCACTCGACCATCGTCGGGGTCCTCGTCGCCCTCCTCGCTTCTGGTGTCCGTGCGCTGGCCGGCCAGCTCGCCGATGAGTCCTCGCTCCTCCATCAGGTGGCTGGTGTCGGCGGCACCGTCATCTCCGGCGTCTTCCTGCTGCTCATCGGTGTGCTCAACCTGATCGTGCTTGCCGGGATCGTTGCGGTGTTCCGACGGATGCGCCGGGGCGGATTCGACGAGGCCGAACTGGAGGCCCAGCTGGGGAACAGGGGTCTGGTCACCCGATTCCTCAAGGGCGCCACCCGCGGGGTCACCAAACCGTGGCACATGTACCCGGTGGGACTGCTGTTCGGGCTTGGCTTCGACACCGCAACCGAGGTGGGCCTCCTGGTCCTTGCCGGTGGCGCTGCCGTCAGTCTGCCGTGGTACGCGGTGCTGACGCTGCCTGTGTTGTTCGCTGCGGGAATGAGCCTGCTGGACACGATCGACGGGCTGTTCATGACTTACGCCTACAGCTGGGCGAACCTGCGGCCGGTGCGAAAGGTGTACTACAACATCGCCATCACCGGGTTGTCCGTCGCGGTGGCCCTGGTGATCGGCGGGATCGAGCTGATCGCGGTTCTCGCCGAAAGGCTGGGGATCGTCACCGGGCCGCTGGCAGCGATCGCCGGCCTCGACCTGGGCGATGTCGGCTTCTTCATGGTCGGGCTGTTCGCCACGGCCTGGGTGGTCGCGATCGTGGTGTGGAAGGTCGGACGCATCGAGGAGCGCTGGAGCGGCGCCTGATCAGCCGGCGAGCTCGGCGAGTTCGAGTGCTTGCGCGAGGACGGCTGCCTTGAGGCGGTCGTCCCCGACGAGGTCGGAGTCGAGGAAGGCGAGGACGGCGGCGACGGAGTCCTCCAGCGTCCCGGCGGCAAGGGCGAGCACCTCGGAACCCCGGACGTCCCTGACTGGTGCGCCAAGGCCGCGCAGGTGCTGCACCCACGCTGCGACGGCGCGGACAGCCCCAATCGGGACCCGGCCCTCGGCCAGCTCGGCACGCAGGGTGGGGAGGATTCGGACGGCGATCTTGAGCGAGCCGTCGGAGGCGATCTGGGCCAGGGCGTGGCGGATGTTGGGGTTGCGGTAGCGCTCGAGCAGGGCTTGCCGGTAGGCCGTGAGATCCGCCGCCGGCAGCGGGATATGCGCGCAGGCCTCATCCCACCATTGCTCGACCCAGGCAAGGCACCGGGGGTCACCGATCGCGTCCGCCACGGTCTCGTGCCCGAGGATCGTGGCGCCGTAGGCCAGCAGCGAATGGGACCCGTTGAGGAGCGCGAGCTTGCGGCGCTCGAACGGAGCGACGTCGTCGACGATGCGGGCGCCGGCGGCATCCCAGGCCGGACGGCCGTTCGGGAACTCGCCCTGGATCACCCATTCGCTGAACGGCTCGGTCGGGACGGGGGCCGCGTCAACGGCGCCGGTGGCGGCAAGCACGGAAGCCTTGTGTTCTTCGGTGGTGGCCGGAGTGATCCGGTCGACCATGGTGGTTCCGAACGCCACGTTCTCGTCAATCCAGGCGGCCAGGGTCGGATCCACCTGTTGCGCGAAATCGCTGACCACCGTCGTCAGCACCTCACCGTTGTGGGAGAGGTTGTCGCAGGACACGACGGCGAGCGGTCCGGCGGCGGCGGCGCGGCGGGCGAGCAGGCCTGCAACGATCCGCCCGGGCGTGGTGGCCACGGCGGCGGTGGTGTTGCCGAGCAGCGCTTCGACGTCGGCGGTGACTCCAGCGTTGGCCAGGTCGAGGTGGCCGTCGGCGCCGCGAAGGTAGCCGGCTTCGGTGACGGTGAGGGTCACGATCGCCAGCGCCGGTGAACGCAGGTACTCCAGGAAGGCGTCGTGCTCGGCCGCGGCGTGGACGGCGGTCAGGCTGGAGACCACCTCGTAGGAGTCGGCGTCGGTGCCACGCGTGATCAGGGTGTAGAGCCCGTCCTGGGGACGCAGCGCGTCGGCCATCGCGGGCGAGCGGCCGGTGAAGGCGGCGATGCCCCACTCGGCGGCGTCCGGCGCGTGCTCGGTGTACCAGGCCTGGTGGGCCCGAAAGAAGTTCCCGACGCCGAGGTGGACGATGCGCACCGGGCCGGCGGGGCGTCCGTACCCGGAGGCGCGGGACAGCCGGGTGGGCGTGGGGGAGGTCATAGCTTGAACGCCTTTCGCGGGTTGCCAACAACCAGTTCGTTGGCGGTGTCGAGTGCTTCGTCGAGGGTCAGGCGGTGCTCGCCGACCAGCTTGGCCAGGTAGCCCGCGTCCACCCGGCGGCTGAGGTCGTGCCTCGCGGGGATGGAGAGGAAGGCGCGGGTGTCGTCGATGAACCCTGACGTCCGCCCGAACCCGGCGGTCTCCGTCACCGCGCCGCGGAAGCGCGCCATGGCGTCCGGGGCGTCGATGAACCACCACGGAACTCCCACGTAGACCGAAGGGTAGAAGCCGGCCAGCGGTGCCAGTTCGCGGGAGTAGACCGTCTCGTCAATGGTGAAGAACACCACCTGGAAGTAGGGCGAGTTGCCGAAGGCCGCCAGCATCGGCGCCACAGCGTTGGTGAACTCCACCTGCATCGGGATGTCGGCGCCCACGTCGGCCCCGAACTGCTCGAAGGTGCCGGGGTGGTGGTTGCGGTGGACGGCGGGATGCATGGTCATGACCAGACCGTCGTCTGCGGCCATCCGGGCCTGGGCGAACATGAAGTTGCGGCGCAGCGTGTCGGCCTCGTCCGAGGTGATGCGGCCGGCCCGGGCCAGCGCGTACAGGCGCCCGGCCTCGGCATCGGTGATCGGTTCCACCCTGGCGTCCCGGTGGGAGTGGTCGGTGGAGACGGCGCCGTGGGCCTTGAAGTAGGCGCGGCGGTTCTCCATCGCGGCCACCCAGCCGGCGTAGCTGCCGGTGTCCTCGCCGCTCACCTCGCCGAGACGGTCGACCGCCTCGTTCCAGCCGGGGCCTGCCGGCTCGAGGTACTTGTCGGGGCGGAAGGTGGGGGCCACCTCGCCGGTCCAGGACGGGTCGGCAGTGAGTTTGGCGTGGTGGGCAAGGTCGTCGCACGGGTCGTCGGTGGTGGCGAGGAACTCGATCCCGAACCGCTCGTACAGGGCCCGCGGCCGGAACTCCGGGGTGGCGAGCCGGGTGGCGATGGCGTCGTAGATCTCGTCGGCGGTCTCGGTGGTGGGTGCGGTGTCGACGCCGAAGATATCGGCGAGCTCGGACTCGAACCAGAACTTCACCGGGGTGCCGCGATAGGCCTTCCAGTGTGAGCACAGCAGGCGGAAGGCCGCGCGGGACTGGTCGGGGCTGAAGTCGGCTTGTCCCACACCGAGTTCGCTCAGCGCGGCGCCGTTGGCGTGCAGCATCCGGGTGACGTAGTGGTCGGGGGTGATCAGCAGCGAGGTGGGGTCACCGAACGGCACGTCGTCGGCCAGCCACTGCGCCGGCACGTGACCGTGCGGGGAGATGATCGGCAGGTCTCGAACCGCCTTGTAGATCTCGCGGGCGAACCGACGCAGGGTTGTCTCAGCCGGGAGCATCCGGTCGGGGTGGAGTTCGAGTCGAGCCATGGCCCCATCGTGGCCGCTCCGGCCTGCGGGCGAGAACGCGTTGCCGGGTGTTGCCATCGACGGTTGCTGCCAGGACGGGCGAGGAGCATGGTGTGGCCCATGACCAACAACGCCGAAGCCGTGGCCGCTCTCGCGGCCGACGCTGCCCTGATCGGTGGGCCGGAGACGACCCTCACCACCGACGAGATCCGCCGGTTCATCGCCGAGCAGCTCTCCGCGACCGACCTCGACGGCAAGAGCGTGTGCCTGGTTCTTCCCGACGGCACACGGTCCAGCCCGCTGCCGCTGCTGCTGCGCTGCGTCCACGAGGCACTGGCCGGCCGGGCCACCCGGCTGACCGCCGTGATCGCCCTGGGCACTCATGTCGCCATGACCGAGGAAGCCCTGGCCAGGCACCTCGGTTACGCCGAGGGCGGGCTGGAGGCCACCTACCCGGGCATGACGGTCGTCAACCACGAGTGGTGGAAGCCGGAGACCTTCGTGACCCTCGGCACCATCAGCGCCGAGCGGGTCTCCGAGCTGAGCGGCGGACTCCTCACCGTTGCTGCGGAAGTGGCCCTGAACCGGGTGGTGGTCGACCACGACGTCGCACTTGTCATCGGCCCTGTCTTCCCGCACGAGGTGGTCGGCTTCTCAGGTGGCAACAAATACTTCTTCCCCGGCATTGCGGGCCAGCAGATCATCGACCTGACCCACTGGGTCGGTGCGCTGATCACCAGCGCCCGGATCATCGGCACGCTCGGCATCACGCCGGTCCGGGCGCTCATCGACGAGGCCGCAGCCCTGATCCCCAGCCAGCGACTGGCGCTGTGCGTCGTCGCCAAGTCGGGCAGCCACGACCTGCACGCGGCCTCCTTCGGCGGCCCGGAGGCGGCCTGGGCGGCGGCTGCGCTGATCTCGGCCGACACGCACATCCGCTACCTCGATGCCCCGGTGAAGCGGGTCGTTTCGCTGATCCCGGAGAAGTACGAGGACATCTGGACCGCGGCCAAGGGCTTCTACAAGATGGAGCCGGTCGTGGCCGACGGGGGCGAGGTGATCCTGTACGCCCCGCACGTGAAGGAGATCTCGTTCGTTCACCAGGAGATCTATGAGATCGGCTACCACTGCCGCGACTACTTCGTCAAGCAGTGGGACAGGTTCTCCGGCATCCACTGGGGGGTGCTTGCGCACAGCACCCACCTACGCGGCGCGGGCACCTACGACGAGGTCGGGGGCGAACGCTGCCGGGTGAACGTCACCCTGGTCACCGGCATCCCGGAGGAAAGGGTGCGCAAGGCGAACCTCGGTTACATCGCTGTCGAGGATTTCGACCTGGCCGGCTACGAGGCGGACCCCGACACCATGGTGGTGCCCAACGCGGGGGAGACCCTGTTCCGCCTGCGCTGACCGGTCGAGCCGCGCACCTTCAGCGTCGCCGGCAGCACCAGCGCCCCGCCGCCGCCGTGCTGTGCGCCCTTGATCACCGCGACCACGTTGTTCACAGCGGTGATGCCCAGCTGGCGCAGCGGTGCCGCGACGGTGGTCAGCGTGGGGAAGAACAGCCGGGAGATCAGGATGTCGTCGAAGCCGATCACGCTGAGCTGCTCCGGGATCCGCAGCCCGGCCAGGATGAAGCCGTGCATCACCCCGATCGCCATCAGGTCGTTGTACGCGATCACCGCCGTCGGCGGTTTCTCCAGCATCGCCCGCCCGGCCGCCCGGCCGCCTTCGAACGTCGGCAGGTACGGCCCGATCTTGTGGGTGTGCATCCCCGTCGAGGTGCCGTAGTCGCGCAGCGCCCGGAAACGGACGCCGTCCGCCCAGGACGCCTCCGGCCCGGAGACATAGGTGACCGAGGTGTGGCCGAGTTGCTGTAGGTGCTCCACCGCGGCCCGCATCCCGCCCAGATTGTCGGTGATCAGGCTGGGCACGTCCCGGAGTTCCCGGTTGACCACTACCAGCGGCCGTTGTTTGGCGATGGTGCGCAGCGCCGCGTCCGGCATTCGCGAACTACCGATCACGAAGCCCTCGACCACCGGCACCAGCCGTTCCAGCGCGGTCCGCTCCCGAACCCCCGATTCCCGGCAGTCGGCCAGCAGCAGTTCGTACCCGGCGTCGGTCGCGGCCACTTGGGCGCCGCGGATCATCGGGGTGTAGAACGGGTTGGCCACGTCGGAGACCATCAGCCCCAGCATTCGGGTGTTGGCGGCGGACAGTGCCTGGCTTATCGGGTTCGCCCGGTAACCGATCTCCTCGGCCGCCCGCCGGATCTTCGCAGCGGTCTCGGCGTTGACCCGCCCGGGCCGGGCGAAAGTGCGGCTCACGGTCGAAGGCGCCACTCCGGCGGCCTTGGCCACGTCGTAGATCGTGACCGGATGATGCGACTGCGCCGTCACCTGCACAGGCTATCGTTCCGGCAACCCATTGTGGCCAGGGTATTGCCGCTGATTGATCAGGACTTGAGCGCTGCCCCAGCGAGCCCGCGAGTTGACGACAGCTCCATCCGTGCCTTCGGCGCCTACTCCGGGGTGCCCGGGGGTAGCAGCCCCGACTGGGCGTACACCGAGCGAAGCACCTGCAACGGCAGCAGCCCGACTTTCAGGTCGATCCAGAACGGTTCGGGGGAGTCCAGCCGGGCGTAGAAGTCGTCGATGAGCA
>JADGPA010000108.1 GCA_017882685.1 Propionibacteriaceae bacterium
CACGGGTCGGCATGATCGACCGGATCCTCGTGGCCGCCTACGACGCCGGCCTCGAGCCTCTGCTGGTGCTCACCAAGTCGGACCTGGCCGCGCCCGATGGACTGATGGCCACCTACCGCCCGCTGGGGATCCAGGTGGTCGCCGTCGAACCCGGCTCGGACCTGAGCGAACTGCGAACGGCGCTCGCCGGGCACCGCAGCGTCCTGGTCGGGCACTCCGGGGTGGGCAAGTCGACGCTGGTCAACGCCCTGATTCCCGGCATCGACCGGATGGTCGGTGAGGTGAACGAGGTCACCGGACGGGGTCGCCACACCTCCAGCAGTGCCATCGCCCTGATGCTGCCACAGGACGCCGGTTGGGTGATCGACACCCCGGGCGTCCGCTCATTCGGACTCAGCCATGTGACCCCGGATTCGATCATTTCCGCCTTCTCCGACCTGTCTGAAATCGTGCAGGACTGCCCCCGCGGCTGCCGGCACGATTCGATCGCCCCGGAGTGCGCGCTGGACGTCGCCGTAACCGATGGACGGCTCACCCTCGAACGGCTGGAGTCCTTCCGCAGGATGGAGAAGGCGTTCAGCTAGATTGGCGATCATGCCCGACCAATCCCTGCTGGATGACCTCCGGCTGGCACACATCCTTGCCGACCAGGCAGACGCGATCACCATGGCGCGGTTCAAGGCCTCCGATCTGCGGGTCGACTCCAAGCCCGACCTGACGCCGGTCACCGACGCCGACACCGCCGTCGAGGACACGCTGCGCAACATGCTCGGCCGCACCCGGCCGCGGGACGCCGTCCAGGGCGAGGAACGGGCCGATTCCGGCTGGGGTCCACGGCGCTGGGTGATCGACCCGATCGACGGCACCGCGAACTTCGTACGCGGCGTACCGGTCTGGGCCACCCTGATCGGACTGATGGTCGGTGACGAGGTGGTCGCGGGCGTGGTCTCCGCCCCGGCGCTGTCCCGCCGCTGGTGGGCGTCCAGGGGCAGCGGTGCGTTCACCGGCCGCAGCCTGCTGCAGGGCCTGCCGTGCCGCACCTCCGCGATCACCGCCATCGAGGACGCGTCCCTTTCCTACAGCTCCATCGGAGGCTGGGTGGAGTCCGGACGCGGCCAGCAGTTCGTCGACCTGATGAGGGACTGCTGGCGCACGCGCGCCTACGGCGATTTCTGGAGCTACATGCTGCTGGCAGAGGGCGCTGTTGACGTGGCCACCGAACCCGAACTCGCCCTCCACGACATGGCTGCGCTCACGATCATCGTCACCGAGGCCGGCGGGCGCTTCACCAACCTCGACGGACGCGCAGGACCGCACGGTCCGGGGGCGCTGGCGACCAACGGCCACCTGCACGAAGAGGTGTTGTCGCGCCTCGCCACCGACGCCGTGGTCTCGGCCGACAACTGAGGTTCGCCGCCTGACCTGTGGGGCTCAGCCGGCCGTCCTGATCCGCGGGATCGCCGCGAGCAGCGCCCGGGTGTACTCGGCGCCGGGCCGGCTGTAGACGGTCTCGGTGTCACCCTGCTCGATGATGCGGCCCTGGCGCATGACGGCCAGCTGGTCGCACAGGTGCCGCACCACCATCAGGTCGTGGCTGACAACGATCAGGGTGAGCCCCTGGGCAGCAACAAGGTCGGTGAGCAGGTTCAGGACCTGTGCGCGGACGGAGACGTCGAGCGCGGAGACGGGCTCGTCGGCGATCAGGATCTCCGGCTTCGGTGCGAGGGCCCGGGCAATCGCGATGCGTTGCCGCTGCCCGCCGGAGAACTCGTGCGGGTAGCGCCCACCGGAATCGGTGGGCAGGTCGACGGCGTCGAGCACCTCGGCCAGCCGCCTGGCGTGGTCGATGCCGTCCGGTAGTTGCCGGCGTACCAGCCGCGAGCGCAGCGGTTCGGTGATGATGTCGCCCACGCGCATCCGCGGGTTCAGGGACGAACGCGGGTCCTGGAAGACCATCTGCACCGCGGCCCGCAGAAAGCCCAGCCGCCGCTCAGGCAGGTCGGTGATCTCCGTGCCCTCGAACCAGATGCGGCCGGAGGTCGGGCGGTCGAGGCCGGCCAGCAGCCGGACAAGGGTCGACTTACCCGACCCCGACTCCCCCACGATGCCCAGGCGGCGTCCGGGTTCGATCGTGAGGTCCACGTGGTCGAGCGCGAGCACCTCCGTCCCGCCGTTGCGGTAGCGGCGGGTGAGTTGCTCTGCCCGGTAGAGCGGTTCGGTCATGGCCGCCCCCCCACGGAGGTGTCAGGCGCATAGAAGTCCTCAACCGTGGGCAGCCGCTGGCCGGGACGGGTCTGGTCGAACCGCGCTGTGGCTACAAGGCCCCGGGTGTAGGGGTGCTGGGGGTTCGTGAACAGCTCGGCTACCGTGCCGGTCTCGACCACCTGCCCGTCCAGCATCACCAACACCTTGTCGCACACCTGGGAGACCACGGCCAGGTCGTGGCTGATGAACAGGCAGGCAGCACCGCTGTCGGTGAGCACCTCGTTGAGCTTCTGCAGCACAAGGGCCTGAACGGTGACGTCGAGGGCCGTGGTCGGCTCATCGCACACCACCAGGTCAGGTGAGTTGATCAGTGCCATCGCCAGGATCGCCCGTTGCCGCTGGCCGCCGGAGAGCTGGTGCGGGTATGCGTCCGCGATCCGGACGGGGTCGGCCAGCCCCACCTCGGCCAGCATCGACACCACCCGCTCCCGCGCAGGCCCGGACTCCTCGCCCTGGTGCAGGCGGAGGACCTCCGCGACCTGGCGTCCGACACGCATGGTGGGGTCGAGCGCTGTCATCGGCTCCTGGAAGACCATTGACACCGCGGCGCCGCGCAGCTGGGCGAGGGCGACCTCCGGGGCGCCGACGATCTCGCTGCCGCGCAACCGTACCGATCCGGTGACGGTGGCGTTCTCGGGCAGCAGCCCCATCACGGCAAGCGCGGTCACCGTCTTGCCTGAGCCGGACTCGCCGATCAGGCCGAGCCGCTGGCCGTCGTCGAGGTCGAAGTCGACACCGCGCACCGCCTGTACCCGGCGGCGTCCGAAGCTGACCCGCAGGTCACGCACCTCGAGCAGGCTCATGGCACCTCCCGCAGCCGTGGGTCGAGGTAGTCGCGCAGCCCGTCGCCCAGCAGGTTGAAACCCAGGACGGCCAGGGCGATGGCCAGGCCGGGCCACAGGGCCTGCAGCGGCGCGACGAAGAGGAAGTTCTGGGCGTCGCGCAGCATGTTGCCCCAGGTCGGGTTCGGACGCGGCGTGGCAAGGCCAAGGTAGGACAGGGCTGCTTCGGCGAGGATCGCCATGGCGAACCCGACGGAAGCCTGCACGCCAATGAGCGGCGCGATGTTCGGCAGGACGTGGCGGCGGGCCACACCCCAACGGGATGTGCCCGAGGACTTCGCTGCCAGGACGAAGTCGCTGGCCATCACCTGCAGCGCCCCCGCCCGCGCCACCCGGGCGAACGCCGGGATACTGGCCACCCCGATGGCGACCATGGCCGTGACGGTGGAGCCGCCGTAGATGGCTGCGAGCAGCATCGCCAGCAGCAACGCGGGGAAGGCGTAGACGACGTCCGAGACACGCATCACGACCTCGTCCACCCAGCCGCCGGCCTGGCCGGCCAGCATGCCGAGCGGCACCCCGACGACTGCGGCGACGCCGACGGAGATGATGCCGACGAGCAGGATCGTGCGGGCGCCGACCATCAGCCGACTGGCGATGTCGATGCCGAAACCGTCCGTGCCGAGGACATGCGGCCATCCCGGCGCCAGCAACCGCTGGCCGGCGACAACGCGCAGCGGATCGAAGGGTGTCCAGAAGACCGCGACGACGGCCGTGACGAGCACGGCGGCCACCAGGACGAGGCCGGTGATCAGCTGGGCGCGCTTCATGCCGAACCCTCGCCCTGCTCCGACGCTGCCGCCTGTCGCGGGTCGATCAGCAGGTAGGAGAGGTCGACGAGCGCGCTGATCGCGAGCACGGCGAGCACGAGGAACATCACTGTGCCCTGCACCACGAGAAGGTCGCGCTGGTTGACGGCTGTCAGCAGCAGCGAGCCGAGGCCGGGCAGCGTGAACACCGACTCCACAACGATCGCTCCGACAAGCACCGTCGACACCTGCAGGCCGAGGACGGTGACAAGGGAGATCGAAGCGTTGCGGATGCCGTGACGGAACAGCGCACGCATCGGCGTCCAGCCGATCGAGCGGGCGGTGCGGTAGTAGTCCTCGTTCAGGACCTCGATGAACGCAGAACGCACGTAGCGGATCAGGACGGCGGCCTGCACGAGGGCGAGAGTGAGCGACGGCAGCACCAGGTGCGCGGCCCACTGTTCAGGGTTGGTGGCCAAGGAGACGTAGCCGTTCGCCGGCAGCCAGTGGAGCCAGACCGCGAAGACCATGACCAGCAGGATGCCGCCCCAGAACACTGGTACGGCCATGCCGAGCTGCGCGGCGGCGCTGATGGTGAACCCCGGCCAGGAGCGCCGCTTCAGCGCAGCCACCATGCCGGCGGGAACGGCGATCAGCAGTGAGCCGATCACGCCGAACAGCACCAGCCATAGCGTGACGGCGATCCGTGGCGCCAGCAGCGCGAGCACGGGCAGCCCGCTGAGGTGCGACCTCCCGAAGTCACCGACGAGGATCCCGCCGAGCCAGCTGAAGTACTGCATGGGCAGGGGCCGATCGAGGCCCAGCTGCGCCCGCAGTTGCGCGACGGCTTCCGGCGTCGCATCCGTGCCCAGCAGCACCTGCGCGACGTCGCCGGGCAGGGCGTTGGTGAGCAGGAAGATCAACAGCGACGCGCCGAGCAGGCTGACGACGAACACCCCCGTCCGCCTAGCGATGCGCAGGGCAAGGTGCATGGCTGTGCCCTGCCCCCCTACCGGCTGGTGATCGTGGTCAGGTCGAAGCTCAGCGTGGTGGCGTTCTGGGCCACACCGGTGATCGTGGACTTGGTGATCACGAGGTTCGGCAGCGCGAACAGCCAGATCGCCGCAGCCTGGTCGGCGAGATACTTCGTCGCCTGTTTCATCAGCTCGTCGCCCTCCTCTTCGCTGGTCGCCTCGTCTGCTGCCGTGTACAGCTGGGCGAACTTCGGGTCGTTGTAGTGCCAGTAGTACTTGGGGTTGGCGAACTTGCCGAGGTCGCGGGCCTCCACGTGCGCCACGATCGTCATGTCGTAGTCGCCCTTCGTGAAGACCTCGTCCAGCCACCGGGAGAAGTCGAGCTCCTCTACGGTGACCTTCACGCCGATGTCGCGCAGCTGGCTGGCCACGAACTGGGCCGACTTCACCGCATACGGGACCACCGGCACCCGCATTCGGAGGCTGAGTGTGTTCGGGGCGTAGCCGGCACCCTTCAGCAGGGCCTTCGCCTTGGCCGGGTCATAGGGATTGGTACCCGACAGGTCTTCGTACCACGGGTCGGTGGGCACGGCCATGCTGCCGATCAGGGTGCCTTGACCGTTCAGACGGTGTCGATCAGGTCCCTGCGGTTGACCGCCATGGTCAGCGCCTGGCGCACCCCGAGCTTGGCCAACGCCTTGTTGTCGTGGTTGAGCCCGAGCACCACCTCGCCATTGGTGGTGCCGGTCGTGGTCGTGAACTGGCTCGCGTCGGCGAACTGGGAGAGCGCGTCCGGGGACTGGAGGTTGGAGATGACGTCGAGGTCACCACTGAGCATGGCGGCGACCTGCGGGTTCGGATCGGCGCTGTAGCGGAAGGTGACCTCGTCGAAGCGGGCGGGGTTGCCCCAGTACTTGGTGTTGTTGGTCAGCACGACACTCTCGCCCTGGGTGTGGGACTTCACCGCGTACGGACCCGAGCCTGCACTGGCTGTGGCCGGGTCGCCGGTGAACGCGGGGTCACGGATCATGCCCAGCGTGGAGGACATGTCGTAGAGCCACATCAGCGATGGCCGGGTGAGCTTGATCTGCACCTGGTCGGTGCCGGTGGCCTCCGCGCCGGCAACAACGACCAGCTGTGCGCGCAGCGTCTCCGTGATCTTGGCGTCCGTCTTCAGCCGGTTGATGTTGGCGACGACCGCTGCTGCGTCTACCGGGGCGCCGGAAGCGAACTTCGCCGCCGGGTTGAGGTGGAACGTGTAGGTGGTCCGATCGGGGCTGACCTCCCAGGCCTGGGCGAGGAGGGGCTTGATGTCACCGGTCGAGTCCACCTTCACCAGGGTCTCGTACACGTTGTACAGCAGCACCTGCGGGATCGAGGCCGCGGTGTCGTGCCAGGGGTCCGTCGACGCCGGTTCCAGGGTTGCCCCGACAGTGAGGGTGCGCTTGGCAACGCTCGTCGTAGGTGCGGCAGTAGGGGTACAGGCCGCGAGGATCAAGGTGAGCGCCAGGCCGATGGTGGCAGCGAGTGCCTTGGTCGGGATGGAGCGGGAACGCCGGGACGAAGCGGCGGCGTAGGTCATCTGCCCTCCACGAGAATCTGTCCCCGCGGCGCGAGGAAGCGGACCGAGTCTAGCGGAGGGCTTCATCCTTCCCGGGACGCGTCCTCAGGTGCCGATTTGGGGAACCGGGTAGCTCTCACCTAAGCTGAAGGAACCGGCGCGGGGTGGAGCAGTTCGGTAGCTCGCTGGGCTCATAACCCAGAGGTCACAGGTTCAAATCCTGTCCCCGCTACGAAGGCAAAAGCGTCCCTGACTAGGTATCTAACAGTCAGGGACGCTTTGCATTGCACGGCCCGTGCAATCTACGTGCAATCAGGTTTTCCTCGCCAAGGCCCTCGGTGGGGTCACCAACGGTCCGCTGAGGGGATCCGCCGCAGCATCGTCTCGAGGTCGCTGACGCGAATTCGGATGATCCGGCGGCCGGTCCGGAACGCTGGCAGTTCGCCCGCAGCGATGCGGCGGCGGAGTGTCTTCACGCTTATCCCACGCATCTCGGCCGCGCCGCTGAGCGAGATGAAGGCGCCGGGCTTGGTGCTCTCGATGGTGGACATAGGTGCTCCTTCTGGGTGGTCGGATCCTTCTAGTAGCCGAGGTGTGGGCGGTCGCGGCCTGTGTTCCTGTGGGGTGCGCGTTCGGATTCGGGTCTTCCGACCGGTGGCGCATTAGCCGCCCAGGCCCAGCCGGGCGGTGGGCCGGATGGTTGGCCGGCCTTGTTCGCAAGGGCGGAAACGCGCCACCAGAGGGCGGCCGCTGCGTGTTCGTCAGGCAGCGGGCCTTGGGCGAGTGCTTGGTTCACCAGGGTGGTGACTTCGGCGCCCCGGCGTTCGATGTCCTGAAGTCGACTGGCAACCGTGAGCCGCTGGGGGTCGCGCGCGATGGCCGGGTCGAGCTGGGGAAGGACGTCTGCCCACTCCCCTGCCTGACTGCCGATCGCCTGTTCGAGCCGACCATCCAGCTGGTGCTGCCAGCGGGCGGCCGCGTCGGCATCGGCGGGCTCGCCTGTGGGACGTTCGTCGGAGGGCGGGACGTTCAGCGCTGCCCGCCAGATGGCGATGTCCCCCACCAGGTCCGCAGCCTCCCGGACGTGGACGGACGTCATCCTTTCCGCCAGCCAATCCGGGGGGACGTCCGCGGATATCGCTGCTACCCGGACGGCATCGGCCAGTGCTTCGACGCGTCCTGCTCGGGCCTGAAGGTACGGACCCCAGATTGGGTCGTTGTTGACTTGGGACGGAATGCCTCGCAGCCAGGGCAGTGGGCCAGGCGAGCCGGTCGGCACGAGCAGGTGGAGGCGGTGGTCGAGCACCGCGGCAGGGTCGTGCACCGAGTCGAGATCGCCCATGTTGGCGGCCCGGCGTAGCAGCGCCATCGGGTCGTGACCGTCCGCCGCCAGGCCGAGGAGGTTGGTTCGCAAGGTCGCCCAGGCGGGGCACTCGGTGAGCCAGAGCACAATCTGGTCGGCCATCTCGTCGAGGCGTCGAGCTGCGTCAGCGCCGACCACCTGCTCGGCGGCGAAGCCGAGCGCGTCGGAGTAGCGGGCGACTGCCGGTGCCAGAAGGCGGGCCGGATCGTCCTGTTCGCGCAGTTGGGTGCTGGCCGACTCAGGTGCATCGTCGCGGACGAGCATCTGCTCGAGCCTCTCGACCGCTGTCGTGAGGAAGACCGCCTCGGTATGGACGAGGGTGTGCGGGTCGCCGTCGCCGACGACCTGTAGGTAGAGGTGGTTCGCCTGCCGCCCGCGGGTGAGCATGGTGTAGATCTGCTGGCGCGATTCCTCACCCGTGGCCAGTCCGTGCATCGTGTCGGCGGTAATGCCCTGCGCGCCGTGGATGGCGGTGTAGCCGAGGTCGACCCATTCGTGGACGTAGTCAGCTGGCAATGTCACGGCATAGCGGGAGCGAACGCTCTGTGCGCGGAGGCTGCCGTCGGTGCCAACAACGGTGACCTGCCAGCGGTCACCGTTCTTGACCCAGTCACGGTTGCCAACCAAGAGGCGCCGGTCGTTGTGGCGCGTGATGATTACGTCGCCGGCCGAGCAGCTGTTGCCGTCGTTCAGCGCGACGCTGAGCCCCTGGCGATCTGCAGGGTGACGTCGTTCCTGGGCAGGTTTGTTGAGGTCGCTGACCGGGTCACGGGTGGGGGCCAGCATGAGGGCGTCCAGGCCGTTCGCCTGGTCGTGATCCCATGCGTCGAGGACTTGCTGGGACAGGGTCGCGAGGTCGCCGACATGGACGCGGTCGTGGTCGAGGTAGAACCCGAGCGCCTCTGGTCGCCCTTCTCGCAGGGCCAGGGACGCGGCAGCTTCGGCTGGGTCGGAGAAGCGGAGGACCTCGGTGAGCCGGCAGGCGCTGTGTGCGGCTTCGATGTCGCGCAGCACGCCGCCAGCGCCGACGGCGGACAGCTGGCGATCGTCGCCGATGAGGCGGACGCTTCCGCCGCGACTGACAACGTGGTCGATGGCGCGGTCGAGGCTGATGGTGTCGGCCATGCCGGCCTCGTCGATGACGACCAGGCTGTCCGGCCCGATGCGGGCCATCCACGGGGGCCG
>JADGPA010000015.1 GCA_017882685.1 Propionibacteriaceae bacterium
ACCGGGTAGGTGTGTCCACCGATGGACACCTGCTGCTCCGCCATCAGCTCGAGCATCGCCGACTGCACCTTGGCCGGTGCGCGGTTGATCTCGTCAGCCAGCACGAAGTTCACGAACACCGGACCGAGCGCGATGTCGAACTTCTCCTGCCGCGCCGAGTAGATCCGGGTGCCGACGATGTCGGAGGGCACCAGGTCGGGGGTGAACTGGATGCGCGCGAAGTCACCGCCGACGACGGTGGCGAAGCTGCGCACGGCAAGGGTCTTCGCCACGCCGGGCACGCCTTCGAGCAGGCAGTGTCCCTTGGCGAGGAGGGAGACCATCAACTGCTCGACCATGTGCTCCTGGCCGACGATCACGCGCTGCACCTGGGCGATGGCTTCGCCGAGCAGCTTGGCCGCCTTGGCGGTGTCGGACGGGGTTGCCTGTTGCTGTCCCTGGTCGGGGACGGCGGGGGGCTGACTCGGGTTGGTCACGCGAACTCTCCTGCTGGTCACGGTCGACGCCCAGGGGCGCGTCGCCCACGATACCGGCTGGCCCCAGACCTCCGGTTGTGAGCCAGCCCTGAACCGCCGCAGGACGGCTGTGGGTGTGCGGCACAATGGGGGCACCGCGGGGACGACCCCGCCCGATCGACGAGGACTGATGAGCACACCGACTGCGCCTGAGGACGGCCTGGAGCCGCCCCAGCTGTCGCCGCTGCTGCCCACCGATCCGCCCAAGGTCGGTGACTACTGGCTGGACGCGCGGCTGGTGGCGGCCCCTTCCGGGGTGGCGTTCATCGGCCACGACGGCGCCAACACCCCGGTGATGCTGGTCCTGCTGTCCGAGGGTGCCGCTGCCGACGCGGGCGCCCGCGACCGCTTCGCCGGTGCGGTGAACCAGCTGCACATCGACACCGTGCTCGCCCGCGGCGGCCACGGCCAGGGCGACGGACGCCTGGGACGCCGCTGGGTGGACGACCAGAACGACGACCCGCAGGTGAGCGAGCAGGTACCCGCCACCCCCTGGGTCGCCCTCGCCTACGATGCCTCACCGGGCTCGGGGGCGGAAGCCGCCCGGCTCCTCGCCGAAGTCGACCTCTCCCGGGTGCCGTTGCTTGGCCGTCCCGCAGGCCCGGACTACCGGCTGCACTGGATCGACCGGTTCCGCCCGGGCCTTGCCAAGCTGTGGCCACTGCCCTGGCCGGGACGCTATGACAGGGCCGGTTGGTTGTCGATCCTCGCCTCGTGGCTGCTCATGCTGCTGCTCGCCGCGCTGGCGGTGCTGATCGCGATCCTGATCTTCCAGCAGGCTCCCCCGGTGTCCCCGCCACCGCCGGTACCGAACTCCGCGTCCGCATCGCCGCAGTCGGGCTCCCCGTCGCCGCAGTCGGCCTCGCCGTCACCGCAGTCGGCCTCGCCGTCACCGCAGTCCGCCTCTCCGTCGCCCTCTCCGTCCCCATCGTCCGGCTCCCCGTCCCCGCAGTCGGCATCTCCGTCGGGTGCCGGCTCTCCGACGCCGAACTCGAAGCTGTGACCCGTCCCCGACTGATCGTCACCGATCTGGACGGGACCTTCCTCGGGCCGGACCGGCAGGTCTCTGCGACCAACCTCGCGGCCGCCCGACGGGCCGCAGAGCTCGGCATCCCGTTCATGGTGGCCACCGGACGTCCGGTGCGCTGGCTGGATGTGCTCGACCAGCTTGCCGAGGCCCACTCGCAGGTGATCGTCAGCAACGGTGCCGCAGTGTTCGACCTCGCCAGCCATCAGGTGGTACGCATCTTCCCCCTGGACGCCGCGGTGGCGCTGGACGTCGCCGACGGCCTACGGGAAGCGGTGCCGGGCATCACGTTCGGCTTTGAGACCTCCACCGGCTTCGGGTGCGAGCCCATGTCCCCGTCCCGGCAGCGCGGCGCCGCCGGGGTGCTGGAGGGCTCGCTGGAGGAACTTGTCGACCGGCTGGGTCCGGTGATCAAGCTGCTCGGCTTCCACACAGGGCTGGACTCCGACGAGCTGTCGGCACGGGCTGTGGCTGTGGTCGGCGAGCGCCTCACCCTCACTCACGCCCTGGTCGGGGACGACTACGGGATGCTCGAGCTCACCGGACCCGGCATCACGAAGGCCAGCACGCTTGCACTGCTGTGTGCAGAGCTGGGCATCGAGGCGGCCGACGTAGTCGCCTTCGGCGACATGCCCAATGACCTGGCGATGCTGTCCTGGGCCGGGCGGGGCTACGTCGTCGCCAACGCCCACGGCACGCTGCTGTCTGCCGGGTTCACGGTGGTTCCGGCCAACGGTGAGGACGGGGTGGGACACACCGTCCTGCAGTTGCTGGGCTGAGCCATTTTCCTGTGTGGCCGGCGATCGAGCCGATATTGTTCGCACATAAGGCCGTCAGGTTTCTTGGACGGCCAACCGGCCCCACCAGGAGGAAACCATGGCCGTCATCACCGTCTCCCGCCAGCTCGGCAGCCACGGAGCCAGAATCGCCCGAGCCCTTGCCGGTGAACTGGGTTACGACCTCGTCGACAAGGGCCTCGTCAACCGTGTGATCCGCCAGTACGGACTGACCCGGCTCGACGCGGTGTACGACCACAAGCCGAAGGTGTGGGAGCTGTTCAACGACGACAGCGTCGCCACCATCGAGATGATGAACAAGACCATCGCGACTGTCGCAGCGCGCGGCAATGTTGTCATCGTCGGCCGCGGTGGCTTCCGGGTGCTCGCCGGCATGGCGGATGTGCTGAATGTCCTCGTGAAGGCGCCCGACGACGTGCGGGCAACCAGGATCGCCAAGCGCGACCACATCAGCCTCGAGGAGGCCGCCAAGGTCATCAAGGACGACGACGCGCTACGGGCCCGCTTCGCGCGGCTGTTCTACTCGGCCGACTGGGCCGATGAGTCACAGTTCGACCTGGTCGTCGACACCGGGACCGACTCAGACGATGCAGCGAAGGCGAAGATCGAGGAAGCCGTCGGGGTGCTCAAGACCACCGGCGACCGGACCACCGCCACCATCGAGGTGGACGAAGTGTTGGCCGACGCCGTCGCCAAGGCGCTGGCCCGCAGGGCAGCCCGCACATCCTGAGGCCGAGCCCCCTCACACGCCCCCTGAGCTTGTCCAAGGGCCTCAGCCAGTCGAAGGGCCTGAGCCAGTTGAAGGGTCCCCGAAGGCCGTCTTCGGCACGAACAGGAGGGCGATCGCAGCCACCAGAGCGGTCAGGCCGCACACCGTCCACACCGTGAGATAGCCGGTGAACGATCCGGCCGGCCCCTGCACCGCGCCGGCTGCATGGGTGGCGAGGGCGATCCCGAACACTGCTGAGGCCATCGACCCGCCGACGGTCTTCACGGAGTTGGTCAGGCCGGTCGCAACGCCGGTCTGGCCGGACGGCGCCGCAGCTGCGGCAGCGGCCGGCAACGCGGCCACAAGGGCGCCGGATCCGATGCCGGCGATCACCATGTTGGTCAACGCCTCTGCGTAGCTGGCGTGGAACGGCAGGAACAGCAGGTAGCCCAGCGCCACGAGCAGGCTGGCGCCGACTAGGGCCCAGCGCGGGCTGATCCATCGCGTGACCAACGGCAGAAGCAGCGCTCCTGCGGTCAACGAGAGCACGTAGGTGCCGATCAGTATCGACGTGAGCCCGGTGGTTGCGCCCAGTCCGTAGCCGTAGGTCGCCGGGTCCGTGCGGGCGAACGTGGACAGTGGCGCCTGCGCGCCCAGCACGCTCACCCCGAACAGGCCGGCGGTGACGAACACCGGCCACAGCGACGGCGAGGCGAACATGCGCACGTCGATCACCGGGTCGTCGTGAAGCAGCTCCCAACGCACGAACGGGACGAACAGCAGCAGCCCCAGCACCAGCGCCGCCCACGCAACCGGGCTCGCCGGTCCGTTGACCCGCAACAGGAACAGCCCGCCGGTGAGGCCGAGCAGGGCGACCGCCGCAAGCGACATCCCGATGGTGTCGAACCTGCCGCCGTGCAGGTCGGGCGACTCCTTCACCCCGAAAAGGATCACGAAGAAGCACGCGGCGACGGCGACCGCGGGAATCCACAGGGCCAGACCAAGGACACCGTCCAGCTGGCCTCCGGTGAGGGCGCCGGCGATCACACCGACCTCCAGGGCCGCGACCAGCAGGCCGGCCGCCCGCCGGGTGAGTACGGCGGGATGCCCGGTCTGACGTGCCCGGTGGTAGATCAGGGCGGTCTCCAGTGGCAGCCACACGATGTAGAAGCCCTGCAGAGACCAGGCCAGCAGGAACAGCCAGAAGTTGTCGGTCAGCGGCAGCGCGCAGCTGGCCAGGGCCGTGATCGCCGTCGAGATCAGCAGCATGCGGCGGTGCCCGATCATGTCGCCAAGCTTGGCGAACGCGGGGATGATGATCGCCGCGGCCATCAATTGGCCGCCCTCCAGCCAGTTCACGTCCGCGTCCGGCACGTTCAGGCGGCGTGCGATGTCGGTGAGTAGCGGGGTGTAGAAGCCCTGGATGATGCCGCTGGTGAACTCCACGAACACCAGGAAGCCGACGACTGCGGCCAGCCCGCCGAACCTGATGCGTGCCGAGTCCCCACCCGCAGACCGCTGGTCGAGCTGGTCGAGATCACTCATGCCGGCAATCCCTTCAGGATGGCCCGGTAGTAGCGCTCGCCGCGCACCAGGCTGTCGATCGCGACCCGCTCGTCACTGCCGTGGATGCCGGCCCGAAGGCCCCCGTCCATCTGTAGCGGGGCGAACCGGTAGACCGCCGGGGCGAACCGGTGCCAGTGGCGTGCGTCGGTGGCTGCTGTGGTCAGGTACGGGATGGTGGCCACACCGGGGTAGCCGGTCTGTACCGCTGCCCTGATCAGGGCGAACTGGGCGTTGTCCGGCGACGACTCCGGGGTGGGCTCGTCGCCCTCGACCATTCGGACGGTCACCTCAGGATCGGCGATCACCTGACGCAGCCGCGCCAGCACGCCGTCGGTGGTCTCACCCACGTTGACCCGGATGTTCAGCATCGCCGTCGCACTGGACGGCAGGACGTTCGCGCTGCTGCCGCCGGCCAGCATGGTTGGGGCAAGGCTGGTTCGCACCAGGGCTGCGCCATCGCTGCCGCCGACCAGCAACAACCGGGCCGTCAGCCAGTGGGCTTTCGCTGCCAGCCGATAGAACCGGCCAGGACCGCGGTTGGCATGCGCCGCCAGGGCGGCGAGCATCGCCGACACGGTCCGCGGTAGCCGGACGTCGAACGGGTTGCGGTTCACGCGGGACACCGCCCGCGCGAGCCGCCCGACGGCAGTGAGTCCGTTGGGCGCGGATGCGTGGCCGCCCTCGCCGGTCGTGGACAGCTCCACCGACATGACGCCCTTTTCCGCGAGCCCGACCATGGCGAACAGACCGTCCACGCCCGGGAACGGGATGTCGACGATCGCGCCGCCCTCGTCCAGCACCAGCCAGGGGGTCACCCCGCGGGCGTGCAGTTCGGTGGCGATCTCGCGTCCGGTCGTGCCGTGGACCTCCTCGTCAGGCCCGAGACACAGCAGGACGGGCCGTGGCGGCGACCAGTCTCCGGCGAGGAGGTTCTCCACCGCGTCCAACAGCACGCAGAGGGCACCCTTGTCGTCCAGGGCGCCGCGTCCCCATACCTCGTCGTCGACGATCCGTCCCTCGAACGGCGGCACCGCCCAGGACGACTCCTGGCCGGCCACCGGCACCACGTCGTAATGGGCCATCAGGACCACCGGGTCGGCCTCGCTGTTAGTGGCGGGCTGCCAGGTGTAGACCAGCCCGAACTCCCCGAACCGCTCACAGGGCAGGTGCTCGTGCAGCAACGGGTAGAGCTCGGCGAGCAACCGGACGAACTCCGTGAAGGGCGCGCCGTCACCTTCCTCGCGCTCGGCCGAGACGGTGGGGATGCGGATCATGGCGGCCAGGCGCTCGGCGATGCCGGAACGGGCCGGCGCGCGATCGGCAGGCGCGCGAAACGAGGGCTCCATGGCCGGGAGCCTATTCCGGTCGGCCTTACGCACCGCGCACCTTTGTGACCGAGTTCGATCAAGAAGGGTGCACGCTCATCGGCGTAGGGTCGCTGCGTGGGCAATGAGTTGCGCGAGATCCTCGAAACCAGCCATCGGATCGTGTTCTTCGGCGGCGCGGGCGTCTCCACGGAAAGCGGCATCCCCGACTTCCGCTCCGGCGGCGGGCTGTACAGCCGCGATGCCGGCATGAGTTACGCGCCCGAGGAGGTGCTCAGCCACAGCTTCTTCGTCAGCCACACTGCCGAGTTCTTCGACTATTACCGCAGTCACCTGCTCTACCCCGACGCACGGCCGAACGCTGCCCACCTCGCGCTGGCCCGGCTGGAGGACGCCGGGAAGCTGACCGCGGTGATCACCCAGAACATCGACGGCCTGCACCAGGCCGCCGGCTCGCACACGGTCCTGGAACTGCACGGCAGCGTGCACCGCAACTCGTGCCTGCGGTGTGGCCGCCTCCACGGGCTGGCGACCATCACCGTCAGCACGGGCGTGCCCCGGTGCGAGTGCGGTGGGGTGATCAAGCCCGATGTCGTGCTCTATGAAGAGGCCCTGGACGATGCGGTGATGACCGCGGCGATCGAGCATCTCGAAGCTGCCGACACCCTGATCGTCGGCGGCACCTCCCTTGTGGTCTACCCGGCGGCCGGCCTGGTGCACGCGTTCGGCGGTGACCGGCTGGTGCTGATCAACAAGGAGCCGACCGGTGTCGACCACCTGGCCAGCCTGGTGCTGCACGCCGCGATCGGCGAAACGCTCGGCGCAGCCGTCGACTGACGGCGTGGGCACTGCTTCCCCTCGGCCCGGCCTGCCCGCTGTGTCAGGATGAGCGCCATGGCCGCCATGGGCAGCCAGCAGGTGACCGTCGACGGTCGGGTGCTGGCGCTGACCAATCTCGACAAGGTGCTCTACCCTGCCACCGGCACGACGAAGGGCGAGGTGATCGCCTACTACGCCGAGGTTGGCACCGTCCTGCTGCCGCACGTGCGGCAGCGTCCGATCACGCGGAAGCGCTGGCCAGACGGTGTCGGACTGGACGGCGACCACGTGAACGTGTTCTTTGCCAAGAACCTGCCCAAGGGCACCCCCGACTGGGTGCGGCGCTACACAATCCAGCACTCCGACGGCGCGAACGACTATCCGGTGGCCGACGACCTGGCGACGTTGGTCTGGCTGGCACAACTGGCCGCCCTGGAGCTGCACGTGCCGCAGTGGCGCTTCGCCGAGGACGGCACTCCCCTACAGCCGGATCGCCTCGTGCTCGATCTCGACCCCGGTGAGGGTGTGACGCTGGCCGAATGCGCGGAAGTTGCCGGCTGGGTGCGCGAGGTCCTCGAGGGGGCCAAGCTGCAGCCGTTCCCGGTGACCTCGGGCAGCAAGGGCATCCACCTGTACGCCCACCTGGACGGGTCGCTGAGCCCGGCACAATCGTCCGACCTCGCCAAGGAGCTGGCGCAGGCGCTGCAGTCGGAGCACCCCGACCGGGTCACGTCGGTCATGCGGAAGTCCGACCGCGGCGGCAAGGTGTTCCTCGACTGGAGCCAGAACAACGGCAACAAGACAACGATCACGCCCTACTCCCTGCGCGGTCGCACCCGGCCCACGGTGGCGGCGCCGAGGACCTGGGACGAGCTGGCCGACCCCGGGTTGAAGCAGGTGGAGCTCGGCGAGATGCTGACCCGCCTGAAAGACCTGGGAGACATCTTGGCTCCCCTCGATGAAGCGGTCCCTGAGGAGCGTTCAGGAGCGGAGCGAGCAGCACCCCGGCAAACAGTCCCTGAGGAGCGTTCGGGAGCGGAGCGACCGAAGGCGTCACGAAGGGCGGCCGCACCCACGACGACGGCTGAGCCTGGCCAAGCCCCCGACAAGCTCGCCACGTACCGCAGCATGCGCGACCCGAAGAAGACACCCGAGCCGGTGCCGTCCGCCGCGCCCGAACCGTCCGAGGGCAACTCCTTCGTCATCCAGGAGCACCACGCCCGCCGGCTGCACTACGACTTCCGGCTCGAGCACGACGGCGTGCTGGTCAGCTGGGCCGTGCCAAAGGGTCCGCCAACCGACCCCAGGACCAACCACCTGGCCGTCCCGACCGAGGACCACCCGCTCGACTACGGCAGCTTCGAGGGCACGATCCCGGCCGGCGAGTACGGCGGCGGTACGGTGAGCATCTGGGACTCCGGCACTTACGAGCTGGAGAAGTGGCGCGACGGCAAGGAAGTGATCGCGACGCTCCAGGGTCGTCCCGAGGGCGGACTGGGCGGAGCTCCGGCCAGGTTCGCGCTGATCCACACCGGCAAGGACTGGCTGATCCACCGCATGGTGATCGAGGACCAGCAAACGGTCCCTGAGGAACGTTCGGGAACGGAGCGAACCAACACCGCCCAAACGGTCCCTGAGGAACGTTCGGGAGCGGAGCGACCGAACGTGTCACGAAGGGTCGCCGACGCGCATTCACCGGACGATGCGGCCCTTCGTGACGGCTCGCTCGCAAGCTCACGAACCTCCTCAGGGACCGTGGTCGAGCCCATGCTCGCCACCCTCTCCGCGCCCGACGAGGTCACCAACCCTGACGACTGGCACTTCGAGATGAAGTGGGACGGGGTGCGGATCATCGCCTACCTCGACAACGGCGTTGTCCGCCTGCTCAGCCGGCGGGGGCGCGACGAAACCGCTCGCTACCCCGATCTGGTGCCTGACCTTGCAGCCCTCGACTGTACGCAGGTCGTGCTCGACGGCGAGATCGTCGTGCTTGATCCCGGCGGAGCCCCGAACTTCGGCTTGCTGCAGCCGCGGATCAACCTCACCAGGGCCGGGGACATCGCGGCTGCCGCCCGCCAGGCGCCCGCCCAGCTGCTGCTGTTCGACATCCTCCGGCTGGACGGGGAGTCCCTGCTGCGTCGTCCCTACGAGGAGCGGCGCGAGCTGCTGGAAGGCCTGCACCCTTCGTCCGGGTCGCGGGTGCAGGTGCCGCCCGTGTTCGAAGGCGACCTGACCGCGGCCATGGACACCTCCAAAGCACTGAGGCTCGAGGGCGTGGTGGCCAAGCGCCGCGGCTCGACCTACCAGGCGGGCAGCCGTGGCAAGACCTGGCTGAAGATCAAGCATCGCCTCGAGCAGTCGGTGGTGGTGGGCGGGTGGCGTCCGGGCAACGGCAACAGAGACGGCACGATCGGCGCCCTACTGCTCGGCATTCCCGAGGATGGCGGCCTGCGTTACGTCGGACGGGTGGGGTCGGGCTTCACCGATGCCGGCCTTGCCGAAGCGAAGCGGCGCCTCGGAGAGCTGGCCCGCAACGATTCCCCGCTGACGGACCTACCGGCAGAGGATGCCCGCGACTCCCGCTGGGTGGAACCGACGCTGGTGGGCGAGGTGTACTACACCGAACTCACCTCGACGCATCGCCTCCGGCACCCGGTCTGGAAGGGCTGGCGGCCCGACGTGGGACCCGGCGACGTGACCTGGGAGCTGCCTAAGTAGAAGTGGGGCTGACAAGGTGATGGATCCCCCGCCGATAATGGGGGAATTGCTCGAGGAGGGGTCTGATGGGCGAGCTGCACGAAGCGCTCGACGCCGCACACCGGCTGGCTGTTGGTTGGCTGGATTCGCTTCCGGAACGCAAGGTGCCGCCACGTGCCACCACCGACGAGGTCATTGCTGCACTGGGTGACCTGCCCGACCAGCCGCGTCCGGCGAAGGACGTGATCGAACACCTGGCCGCAGCGGCCGAGCCGGGGCTCACCGCCATCCCGTCCGGACGCTGGTACGGCATGGTGATGGGCGGCACCCTGCCCGCGGCCCTCGCCGCCGACTGGCTCGTCAGCTCTTGGGACCAGAACAGCGCGCTGCGCGCCGTCACCCCCGCCACGGTCGCTGCCGAGGAGCTGGTGGACCGCTGGCTGCTGGACCTGCTCGGCCTTCCGCTCGGGTGCGGGGTGGGCATGGCCACCGGCGCGACGATGTCGAACTTCACCTGCCTGGCCACCGCGCGCGACACGGTGCTGCGCCGCGCCGGCTGGGACGTGAAGGCGCGGGGTCTGGTGGGCTCCCCCGGCGTCCGGGTGCTGGTGGGTGCCGAGCGGCACGACTCCATCGACAAGGTGCTGCGATTCCTCGGCCTCGGCGAGCCCGAGCCGGTCGCGGCTGACGCCCAGGGACGCATTCAGCCCGCAGCCCTCACCGGGGCGCTCGCTGCCGGGGACGGCCGACCGACGATCGTGGTGCTGCAGGCCGGCAACGTCCATTCCGGGGCGTTCGACGACTTCGCTGCAGCCGTTCCCGTCGCGCACGACGCGGGTGCCTGGGTGCACGTGGACGGGGCGTTCGGACTGTTCGCCGCCGCATCCCCGAAGCTGCGGCACCTCACCACAGGGTTCGAGGCGGCCGACTCGTGGGCCACCGACGCCCACAAGACGCTGAACGTGCCGTACGACTGCGGCATCGCGATCGTTGCCGACGACGCGGCGATGCGCTCGTCAATGGGAATGCACGGCGACTACCTGATCCAGGACGACGCCGGCGAGCCGTTCGACCGGGTGCCGGAGATGTCACGGCGGGCCCGGGCCACCACCGTCTGGGCGGCCCTCGCCTCGCTGGGACGCAGCGGCGTTGCCGAGTTGGTGGAGCGGTTCTGCCACCACGCAACGATGTTCGCAGACGGCATCGCGCAGATCCCGGGCGCCGAGGTGCTGAACGACGTCGTGTTCACCCAGGTGTGCGCGAGTTTCGGCAGTGATGAGCACACCCAGGAGGTCGTGCGGCGGATGCTTGTGGACGGGACCGCGTGGACCTCGGGTTCGCGGTGGCATGATCGAGCTGTGCTGCGGGTGGCGTTGTGCAACTGGTCGACCACGGATGCTGACGTGGAGGCGACGCTCGCCGCACTGCGACGGTCCGCGGCCTGAGGGGGTTCGATGGAGGTTGTCGCTGCCGTGTTCACCGAAGGTGAGCGCGTCCTGGCGTGCCGTCGTCGCGAGCCCCTGCGGGCGAGCGGACGCTGGGAGTTCCCCGGCGGCAAGCTCGAGTCCGACGAAGCCGCCGAGGCAGCGCTGGTGCGCGAGATCGCCGAAGAGCTCGGCGTCGAGATCCAGGTCGGGGACCTGCTCGACAGCAGCACGACGATCGTGGACGGGACCGAGATCACCCTCTCCTGCTACTTCGTGGAACCGGTCGCGGAGAGTCCGCAGTTCAGCACCGACCACGACCAACTGGGCTGGTTCGAGCGCGACCGGCTGATGTGGCTGAACTGGGCCGAGCCCGACCTGCCCGCGGTCCGCAAGCTCGCCTTCGCCTGCCCCTGAGCTGTCCGCCACACTGGACCCATGGCACTCTTCGGACGCACAGCGCTGGACCCCGACACCGAGGCTGCACTCACTCTGCTGGTCGGACGGCGTCCGCGCATCCTGGCGTCCGGGCGTGGCCCCGAGGGCGAGGCGATCGGCCTGCTCGATCGGCTGGTTTACCGCTCCGGCAGTGAATGGCGCCAGCAGTTCTGGCACGAGGTCGAGCGCGGCAACTGGGACCAGCCGACCCGTCGCCTCCGCTGGACCGACGTCCACGGCGACACGGTCGACGTGGAACTCGCCGAGACCGGCATGCTTCCCGACCTGTTCAACGAGCGGGTCACCGCCAGCATCGCCTGCATGCGTGTCGTCGACCTCGACACCCGCGGGACGGCCGTCATCACAGCCCGTCGCCACCTGGGCGACGCTACCGCTCCCCTCGTCTGGCGAATCTCGCCTGGCAAGGGCACGAGCCCACAGTCGGTGGCGGGCAACCCAGCCGTTGCCGCCGAACTGGGGCGCCTTCGTGCCGAATACGACCTGAGCTGAAGTTCTGGTAACGTAGCGCCTCGCGCGAGCGCGATCCCCTGTAGCTCAATTGGCAGAGCGTCGGACTGTTAATCCGTAGGTTCCTGGTTCGAGTCCAGGCGGGGGAGCTTGATCTGAATGGCCCTTTGACTAGGTAAGACATTAGTCAAGGGCCATTTCATTCGCTCCCCCCAAGCAACATACAAGCAACATCGAAGGGCTGCGTCGGCCACCAGCTTGCATTGTCCGCGCTGGCGGCCCGGCTCGGCGAACTCCAGAAGTCCATCGGTGGATGCCCACCCCGCGACTCCTGCGCGGGGCCACCGAGGGTGGTCTGCCGCGGGGCAGACCGACGCCGGTGACGGGCTCGGCGGATCGGGCAAGACGCTGTTCGGGATCGAGTTCCTGGGTCAGCTGCCCCCTGCCACGATCACCGGTCACCACCGGGGAGGAGCTGCAGGATGTCAGCGGACTGATCGAGGGCGTGCCAGTGGTTGAGCCAGGGGCTGAGCTCAGCGGCGGGGACGGGCCTGGACATGAAGTAGCCCTGGGCCTGGTCACAGCCCATCCGGGTCAGCTCGGTGTAGGTGCCCGCGGTCTCCACGCCCTCGGCGACGATACGCAGGCCGAGGCTGTGGGCCAGCTTGATGGTGGAGGAGACCATGGCGGCGGTGCGGGCGTCATGGGTCATGGGGATGACGAAGGAGTTGTCGAGCTTGATCTCGTCGATGGGGAGGTCGCGCAGGTAGGCCAGCGAGCTGTAGCCGGTGCCGAAGTCGTCCACGGAGATTCTGACACCAATGTTGCGCAGCCTTGTCAGGATGACCTGGGCCAGGTCGCGGTTGACCATGAGGAACCCCTCGGTGATTTCCAGCTGCAAGGCGCTGGACGGTACCCCTCGGGCGGCGAGCATTGAGGCGACCTGGCTGGGGAGGTCGACGTCCACCAGCGAGCTGGCCGAAATGTTGACGGCAACGGTCAGTGGGTGGCCATCCCGGTGCCAGTCCGCGACCTGATCCAGCGCCTGAGCGAGCACCACCTGGGTCAACGAGGGCATCAGCCCGGACTCCTCGGCCAGGCTAAGGAAGGCGCCGGGGTAGAGCAGGCCACGGGTGGGATGGTCCCAGCGGACCAGCGCCTCCACACTGTTCACTTCGCCGGTGTCCAGGTCGACCTTGGGCTGGTAATGCAGCACGAGCTGGTCGCTCTTCAGGGCGGTTCGTAGCTCATTCACCGTCTGCCGAGTGGCCTCACCGTCGGCATCGTCGGCAGTGCTGTAGACGTGATGGCCGAGCTGGGATGTCTTGGCCTTGTACATTGCGATGTCGGCCTTGCGAAGCAACACGCTCAGATCGGGTCCGTCGTCAGGGAACAACCCGATGCCGATGCTGACGCCGACGCGCAGCGAGGTGTCCTCCACGATTATCGGTTCGCCTACCGCCGCACACAACCTTGCGGCGGCATGGACGGCCTCGTCATGCCCGGAATCATCGAGCAGTACCGCGAACTCATCGCCGCCCAGGCGGGCCAGCATGTCGTCGCCGCGCAGGTTCTCCTGCAGCCGGGCACCCACCTGGATCAGCAACTGGTCACCGGCACGGTGGCCCAGGCTGTCGTTGACTTCCTTGAACCTGTCCAGGTCCAGCATCAGCAGGGCCTGGCGACGGCCCCCCGGCTCGGCCAGGCGGGCGTGCCCCTCGGCATACAAGGCCCGCCGATTCGGCAACCCCGTCAGCTCGTCGGTGGCAGCGGCCACCAGGCGTTGCTCCGCCATCCGCTCGAGAAGGCGAGCGGCCAACTGCGCGCGTACCGCCGCCGCCAATAGCGCACCCGCGGCTAGGACGAGAGCCAGCATCGACACGGGCACCTGACTGCTCATGACAAGTACCCCCAACCCCGCGACGGTCGCCATTGACGAGACCGCCAGGGCCGTCGCGAGGGTCGCCTGGCGCGGCACCGGCGTTGCGGTCCGCCGGGCCTGGGCAGCACCGTCGACCCACATCGCCATGAGGGCGAGTCCGATCGCCCATCCAGCATCCAGCGGCGTGCCAAGCACATAGATTTCTGCAGTCACTTGAAGCCCGTAAACCACGTCTGCCGCAGCGAAGATGAGCAGGCCGCAGGCCAGCAGAGCCCACCGGCTACCCATCTGAACACCCCTCACAGCGGCTATTCCGGCGATCGCGGCGACCAGCACCAGGTCGAACATCGGGAGGGAATGGCGCACGAACGCCAATCCGTCGATGCCGCGAACAAGCTTCAATACGCGCTGCCTGCTGACCTCGGCCGGGCGGAGTCGATCGCCAGGTTCGTGAACTTGGTCTCCGAGACTGCGGAAG